>JAKSUO010000058.1 GCA_024408895.1 Alphaproteobacteria bacterium
ATTTCATTAATGATACAAAATATAATAAATATAACACCACATCCAAAGATGGTCGTTATGATACTTATATGGTTAATCCGGCATACACATCGGTAATGCATGATATTAAGCTGACATCCCGTGGCGGCGCCCGCTTAAGCGATGTTTTGCCAAACTTTATCATTAAGTCAATTTACCTTTCTACCAATGATAAAGATGATACGCTTACGAATTTCACATTCCAACACGCAGGCGCAACTGTGACTTGTGGTGGAGGAAGTTGTCCGGAAAGCAATACTTCTCCTTGGGCTTCGCCATACACCGGTTATATTCCGGCACCACAATGCCCACCGGGATATTCACGCGTTTTGACCTTTACTCCGGTTAGTATGTATATGGCTCAAGCCGGACAGTTAACGTATAACGAAACAACAGGCGCAGGCGCAAATCATTATACTGTGGAAGAAGACTTAATGACTTTGAACGGCGAATATTACAAAACGGATACTGTGGAAAATCAAGCTAAAATAGAAGAGATAACCCCAATGTATCGTCGTGCCAAACTGAAACTTGGCGAAGAAAGTGTCCACTCAATGGATTTATCTACCAGTGGCAGCACTTATGCCGACGGTTATAGTAATGTTACACACTATGTGTCTGATGTTAAGGGTTTGGAAGTCGCCGGTGTGAGCGATGATTACAGCACAAATTATCCGTATGTTTTAACAGCTGGTAGTAAAGACCAATCGGCAATGCCGTTCACTTTCCAACAAAACACTTGGCTGAAAACTTTGAGTGTGCCAATGTGTGCCGAAGCAGCCACAGTTTATGGCAGTTCTGCATGCCAAAACCATTACATACGAAGCTGGGCGCTGTTAATGGGATTTGTCTATACCCAAGACATTTATAGAAAGTATTTGGTAGATACAAATTTAAGAAAAGCCAACGATTTGTTATACTGGAATGTGTTCCCTGTTACCAAAGGTTCTTTGGAAGGTACGGCAACAACCTATTGTTACTTCAACCGTTCTAATATGAGCACAACATCTGATACCGGTGAAGGCGCAGATACTTTCATCAATGGTTATAACAAATACTTTTCCGAAGATAAATACCTGTCTTTGGAAGATTCCAACATGCCAACCGGCTACAACAAAGTGGATGGCGCATACAAAGAACGCTTAAATAATCCTACGTTGAAATACACCAAAAAAAAAAAATAAAAACGGCGAAAAAAAAGAGGTCTGTGTTAATCACAGACCTTTTTTTGATATTATCGTATGTTACAAACAATTATGAAAAAAAAGCTCTCGCCAATTATCGTTCCGCCGTGCGGTAATGACTGCGGGTAATGGCCATCGCCAAAGCATCGGAAGAGTCATTATTCTTAGGGGCGCACCCCGGCAACAAAATTTTAATCATGGTTTCAACTTGGGATTTTTCAGCATGCCCTACCCCGACTAACGCCTTTTTCACCTTGTTCGGCTCAAATTCATACAGCGGAATATGATTATAACCCGCCGCCAAAATCACCACGCCACGAGCCATACTTAACTTTAAAGAACTCTCCGGATTTTTATTTAAAAACGTTTTTTCTATCGCCGCTTCTGTTGGTTGATACGTTGCAATCACCTCGCACAAAGTGCGAAAAATAATGTCCAACCGCTCCTCTATCGGCATTTTGGCATCAGTAGGAATAAAACCGTCCGCAATATATTGCAGACGGTTTCCGTTTGCTTCAATCACACCCCAGCCGGTTGACGATAAACTCGGATCCAAGCCTAAGATGCGCATATATTATTCAGCCTCCAACTGCGCCATTACATCATCAGATATTTCCGCATTGTGATAAACGTGCTGAACATCTTCGTCCTCTTCCAACGCATCAATAAAATCTAAGAATTTGCGCGCGGTTTCAACATCGGTGATATCAACCTTAACCACAGGTTTCCAATCCAAACGAGAGGCCGACGGTGTGCCGTATTTTGCCTCTAAAGCCGATGTTACAGCTGACAAATCATCCGGCAAAGTTTCAATGTTGTGCGTTTCTTCATCAGAAACGACATCATTAGCACCGGCTTCCAAAGCAGCTTCAAACATTTCATCCGCGCCGGTTGTTGCCGCCGGATATTCAATATAGCCGATACGTTCAAAATTAAACACCACAGAACCGCTTTCACCCATCTGACCGCCACGCTTGCCGAAAATTGTGCGAACATTGCCTGCCGTGCGATTTTTATTGTCCGTTAAGGCTTCAACAATCACCGACACTTTATTCGGTGAAAAACCTTCGTAACGCATAGTCACAAAATCGGCACCGCCGGCAACGGTTGTTGCTTTGACTATCGCACGTTCAATATTATCTTTCGGCATACTCTCCGCACGAGCCGCTTGAATTGCTAAACGCAAGCGAGGATTTTTATCAGGTTCAGGCAAACCGCTTTTGGCCGCCACGGTAATTTCACGCGCCAACTTTGCAAAAACGCGAGCCTTTTTCGCGTCTTGAGCACCTTTTCTATACATAATATTTTTAAATTGCGAATGTCCTGACATAAAGTATCTCCTCTTAACTATAAGTTTATTATAGCGTTTTTATAACTTAATTTCATATAAATATTCAAGTTTTTTTTGCAAAAAAACACATTTTATTGGTTATCTTCGGCAAGTTCAATTTTACTCAGCAAAAATGCCGGCGTGTTGCGACCAAATGTGTGATATTTTTTAGCCAGATGTAATGCTTCAAAATCTTGCTCGCTTTCTTTTTTCGCTGACTTAGCTTTTTTGCTTGTTTTTTTCACTACCTCCGATTCCGAATTGTCCGAAACCGCCGTTTTGGCCGTTGTAACAGGCGCATTTTGGCTCGGAGCGTTTTCTTCTTGAACGGCCTCCTGCTCTTTTGCCTTGTCTATCTTAAATTCTTCCGGCGTTTTCAATATCTTATCCAAAATGCTCTGCGTTTCTTTGGAACGGCGATTGGTATATATGATATTTTGTTTATCTGCCGGCAAAACCTCTAAAATTTTTTCCAAATTTTCCAACTGGTGCAGTTTTTTTATCAAATTAATGTCATCAACAACCAAAATATTAATTTGCGACAAATCAACTTCTTCTTCTTTAAGCAAGTCAACCAGCAAATTCGGCGAAGCTATAATAACATTGGCCTCGTTGTCAATATCTTCCTCGTTTTCGGTAACCGTGCTTTCGGTAATTTCGTGATATTTATTGAACACGGCAAACCTATCGGAAACATTAACCGATTGCTTGGAATTACCTGTGATAATCAAAATGTTCTGCGCCTCATGGCGTGAAATAATATCTATCAGCGGAAAAACATACGAACACGTTTTACCACAAACAGCCGGTGCAATCGTGAAAACATCTTTCCCCGCCAAAATAGACGGTATGACATCAGCCTGAACGGTTGTCGGCACTGTTATACCGGCCTCCTTTATCGCTTTGATTGTTTTTTCGCTCAATCCTAATTCTGTGAAATCCATTTTACCTTCTTTCTTATATTTCCGGAATGGAAACCTTGGTTTGTTTTTCCGGTGGCACCGGTGTCTGCTCTCGGCGATTCAACGGCTTGCCGGCCACAACTTCTTTAATTTCCTCTCCGCTCAATGTTTCATACTCTATCAGAGCTTGAGCCAAACGTTCAAGTTCTTTATCATATTTTTTCAAAATGTTTGTTGCCTCATCATGCGCTTCTGTCAGAAAACGCTTAATTTCGGAATCAACCAAACGTGCCGTATCCTCACTCATATTCTTATTCTGCGTAACGGCTCGTCCCAAGAAAACTTCATTGGAATTTTCGGCATATAAAACAGGGCCCAATAAATCGCTCATACCCCATTCTGTCACCATGGAACGCGCTAAATTTGTTGCCGAAGCAATATCAGCCGATGCACCGGAAGTAACCTTATTATAACCGAATTTAAGTTCTTCACTGGCACGCCCGCCCATGCAGATAACCAAACGCGACAACATCTTCGCACGCGTATATGAATATTGGTCTTTTTCCGGCAACTGTTGAACCATGCCTAAAGCCCGACCGCGCGGAATGATTGTGGCTTTGTGTATCGGATCGGTTTCCGACACATGTAAAGAACAAACAGCGTGTCCCGCTTCATGATATGCCGTCAGTTTCTTTTCTTCCTCGTCCATTGCCATTGACTTGCGCTCATTTCCCATTAGCACCTTATCTTTGGCATTGTCAAAATCTTCGGCCGTGACTTTGCGCTTGTTGCGACGCGCCGCCAACAATGCCGCCTCATTCACCAAATTGGCCAAATCCGCACCCGAAAAACCAGGTGTACCACGCGCCACAACCGATAAATCAACATCACGCGCCAACGGTACTTTGCGTGCATGCACATGCAAAATAGCTTCACGACCCTTAATATCCGGATTGCTGACAACAACCTGACGATCAAAACGCCCCGGACGAAGTAAAGCCGGATCAAGAACATCGGGACGGTTCGTTGCGGCAATTAAAATAACATTCTCATTGGCCTCAAAGCCGTCCATTTCAACCAACAACTGATTAAGTGTCTGCTCACGCTCGTCATTGCCACCGCCAAGTCCGGCACCACGATGCCGACCAACCGCATCTATTTCATCAATAAACAATATACATGGCGAATGTTTTTTGGCTTGTTCAAACATATCTCTGACACGGGAAGCTCCCACGCCGACAAACATTTCCACAAAATCAGAACCGGATATTGAGAAAAACGGCACATTGGCCTCGCCGGCCACCGCCTTCGCCAACAGCGTTTTACCTGTTCCCGGAGGGCCAACCAACAAAACACCCTTTGGAATTTTACCGCCTAAACGCTGAAATTTCATCGGATCTTTCAGAAAATCAATTATTTCTTCAAGTTCTTGCTTAGATTCATCGGCACCCGCAACATCAGCAAAAGTCACTTTCTTATTGTTTTCAATCAGACGAGCCCGCGATTTACCAAAACTTAAAGCCTTGTTATTACCGGCAGAGGCTTGACGCATAAAGAAAATCCACACGCCAATCAACAAAATCATCGGAAACCACGAGATTAGAATATTCCAAAAAGTTCCTTCAGAAGTATCTTTGGGTTGCGCTTCCACCTTCACATTATTTTCCAATAACGTATCAACTATTGTCGGACTGTACGGAGCAACCGTAGAAAACTTACGTCCGTCGGTTGTCTGTCCGTAAATTTCCGGTCCGGTAATCGTAACATTGGCAACGTGTTTATCCTTAACTCTATTCATAAAATCAGAAAAAGCTAAAGTTTCCGTACCGCCGACAGCCGATAAATTTTGATTATCCGTGTAACCGAAAATCATTGTTAAAACAATAATCGCTATTGCCCATATGAGCAGATTTTTTCCAAATTTCATTTAATTTCCTTATTCTTAATTATAAATATACATCATATATATGCCGTAAAAAGTGAAAACACAAGTTTTTTCTGACTTAGCCACCGCCGACATGCCGTCCTTTAAACACACCATCTTCATAGCCTTGTATGTCCGGTTTTTGCTCGGCTATTTCCAACCGTTTAATCGCCAAAGCCGCATACTTTCTCTCACGTTCAATGCCCAAAAAACGACGCTTTAACTTTTTAGCCACAACAGCGGTTGTTCCGGAACCGACAAACGGATCAAACACCATATCACCTTCATTACTGGAAGCTAAAATCAACTTAGCTATAAGTTTTTCCGGCTTTTGGGTCGGATGATCGGTATTTTCCGGCATGGACCAGAAAGGTATTGTAATGTCCGTCCAAATATTTGACGGCGCTGTATATCTGATTTTTTGCCCGTCTTTTTCATGCCAATCTTTCGGATTGCCGCCACCATCACGATAAGGTGCCAACACACGGTGTTCCACTTTTACCGCATCCAAATTAAACGTATATTCATCCGACTTGGTGCAAAACCACACATCTTCCAAGCAATTTTTCCAATTATTTTTTGCAGCTCGGCCCTTTTCCCGCTCCCAAGAAATACGGTTGCGCAAAATAAAATATTTGCGTGCCACTTGCGGAACAACTATGGAAGTCTGCCAATCCGAACATATATAAATGCTGGCATGAGGTTTCATAATCCGGTATAATTTGGAAAGCCATTTATCAAGCCACAGACAATATTCATCCGCATTCATCTGCCGAAAAATATTTTTTCCGAAATTCTTTGTCAGATTATACGGAGGATCCACAATCACCAAATCGGCAAAATCATCCGGGATATAACGCAACGCATAAAAAGTATCTTGCATTATAATTTGATTATCTAAGGAAAAATCGTGATTTTGCGGTGAAAACTTAAGCGTTTTCTCAGCACAGAGTATCTCCTCTTTAAGAGAAAGCCTTATCGTTTTGTTTCGTGCCACACTTTTTTTTATCACTCTTCTTCACCAAAACGAGAATTAACCAAATATGTCAGACTTTCAATAACTTCACCGGCATTTGTACCACTTGCCTTTACTTTGATAACCACGCCTTTGGAAGCCGCCAACATCATTAAACTCAAAATAGAACTTCCATCAACAATTTGTCCGTCTTTTTCTACCGTCACTTCTGCATCATATTCGGACACACACTTAACAAAAGCCGCAGCCGCACGCGCATGCAAGCCTTTTTGATTGCATATAGTAAGTTCTGTTTCTGCCACATTACTCATTTAGAAGAACCATTTAATAACTGAGAAGCTACATTGATATACTTTTTGCCGGCATCTTGAGCGCAATCAACACATTCTGCCAGAGTTTTATCATTACGCACCGAAGCCAATTTAATCAGCATCGGCAAATTTACGCCGGCAATCACATCAAAATTACCATGTCCAATGATTGACATTGCCAAATTTGACGGAGTTCCGCCAAACATATCCGTCAACAACAAAACGCCTGAGCCGCAATCAACAGCTTTTGCCTTATCCAATATTTCTTGTCTGCGTGCATCCATATCATCTTCCGGCCCAATACATACGCAGGCAACTTTATCTTGAGTGCCGACAACATGCTGCATTGCTGCCAAAAATTCCACAGCTAAATTGCCGTGTGTTACAAAAACCAAACCTATCATTTTGACACACCGCCTGTCCACGTTTTAATAGCGCCGAAAGATTTCAGCACTTCATTTTTATTTTTGGCACGGAATATTTCATCAGCCCGTGTGCGACGTCCATTGAATAAAATTTCCTCAACATTTTCAACCGGAACAGCATAAACAAGATTAACAACTTCGCCGTGCAATTCCACAATCATAACCACTTCAGACTCGGCCAAAACAGCAGCCGTTTCTTTGTCTATATTATCCAAGATAATAGAACGTCTGTCGTCACGACACAAAAGCGCGGTGTTTTTGCTGTCAAATTGCAAAACCGGATTAACCGGTTCGCCGTCGCGCGCGTCAATAAAGATGGCCAATTCACCATATTTATTTTCAATAATTTCAAAAAAATCTTGTTTTTCCATTAGTGTATAATACTGATTTTCCATCTTCTATCCCCGAAAATTATATTTTTTATAACTCTAAAACATTTTTTTACAAATGTAAATC
>JAKSUO010000059.1 GCA_024408895.1 Alphaproteobacteria bacterium
ACGGTGTTCTTGACCCGTTGCATGAGTTATCTACTATCCGGATTATCAGCGCGGCTAAGAAAACTTATCGCGAAGATCTTGGCATAACCGGTGAGGAACAAGCTGCAATTTCAGAGCAAACAATCCATGACGGCAAACTTGGTTTATTCAATTATTTAAAAGCGTTGTGTGAATATAAAAATTACGACTTCAACGAATTTTGCGACAGTATGGTGGAACGCATTGATTATAGCACAATCCGCCAGAATATGGCTTTATGGGAAGAATTGCAAGCATTGTCATTCAAGTATAATCTTTCAGTTTTAAGCAACAACTGTAGGTCACATATTGAAAAAGTTACGCAAAGATTGTTCTCTAAAAGCATATCGGAAATGGAAGACAATGGAATAAAAATTTTTGATATTACAACACTTAAAGGTCCGGATGGTTGGTTTAGCCCTAAACGTGAGCCGTGCAGTTTAGATATTTTTTTGCAAAATAACAAATATGAACCACGCGAAAGTATCTTGTTTGACGATACAATGCAAAATATAGAGGCGGCACGTCATATTGGTATGCACGCAACTTTAATCACACCAAACAATACGTTGGAAAGCAACTTGCGACCATTTATCCGCAAGCCTTGTATAAAAGGCAATATCTATGAATAAATTGCAACAAGGACGTGATATTGCCGCAACCGCCGATGTTTCATCACCGCAAGACTGCGTTGTGTTATATAGTGTCAGCTATCAGCCGACCGACATCAATAAAAGACGTGCATTTGAATATATCAAAAATCACCCTAGCGCCATGATGATTGACCACACACCGTGCGGAAAGCAATTGCTTGCGCTCGGTATGGAAACCGGGGCCGAAAATCCGCCGGAAGAATTGACTAAAATATGGCGCATAGCTTCGGAACGCTTTATTAAAAGTGCGACAGGCAATATTACCGCGTTTGTGGAAAATGCCGATAAACGAAGTACATTTGTGACGGTTGAATTACCGCTTATTTTACAAAATAATCAAATAACCCGAATAAACGGAGAAGATAAATTTGTTTTTGCGGCGCAGTTCGGTGTTTGCCGTAAAGATTTGTTTAAAAAGTGAATATCTGTTGACTTTCTCTCTTGATAGTTTATTGTGGACACAAGGAGAAAGAATATGAGTCTACAAGATATAAAAAATTCCATTCGCAATGTGCCGGATTTTCCAAAGCAGGGCATTCAGTTTAAGGATATTACCACGGCAATTAAACAACCGAAGATATTAAAAGAAACATTGGAAATGATGGCCGAACATTATAAAAATCAGCAAATTGATTATGTTGTCGGCGTAGAATCACGCGGCTTCATCTTTGGGGCGGCTCTGGCATATATGCTCGGTTGCGGTTTTATACCGGTGCGCAAAAAAGGGAAATTGCCGGCTGAAGTGTTATCTCAAGAATATTCTTTGGAATATGGCACAGATAAGATTGAAATCCATAAAGATGCCTTAAATAAAGGCGATAAAGTGCTGATGGTTGATGATTTATTGGCAACGGGTGGCACAACACAAGCTACGGTTGAATTAATCAAAAAGACAAGTGCAGATATTATCGGTTTTGCGTTTATGATTGAACTTGATGATTTAAATGGGCGAGCCATATTAAATAAAACGGCAGAAGTATTTTCTTTGATACATTACTGATTAAGACCGCCGAAAATAATCTTCGGCGGTCTTTCATTATATCATCTAATTCCTGTCAAATTATGTGCCAATGATACTTCCGTTTTTGATTTCATAACCATAGGACGCAGTTCTTCCGGAGATAATCCCGTCATATATGAAAGAGTTTTCATATATTCTCTGTTTTCGCCTGTCGCGGCTTCAATTCTTAAGTCCTTATAATTGTATAGACTGAATGCTCGAATCTGTGACTCTTGACCGAATTTTTGTCTTTCGGCGTGTTTTAGCTTTTCCGGCTCCATATTGATATAAACGCCATCTTGGGTATATTTCCACAAACCACCCATCGCATAATCTGTTGTTGCCGCGCTGAATGAACCGTATAACCATAAAATATTAAACCAAGCTGTGCTGTTAATTTTTGATTTTATATTTGCCATTCCATCCTTATAACCTTCGCGTTTTGCCATAACGATAAGGGGAGATGATGCCCGATCAACATCAACGGAACAAGGTACTTGATTGCACACCTGTTGACCGTTGACATAAACTTTTACATCCTTAACGTTAGAATCAAAAGATATTGTCTGAGTTGAACCGCTGAAAATCGTTCCGCAGGCACTCAATAAAATTGGTAATAGCAATAAAAACTTTTTCATAAAACTCTCCTTTTAGAATAAAAAAAATCACCCTAAAAAGGTGATCGGGGAGTTCAGAAATCATACACATAGAGATGACCCTATAGCCTTTAGAATTACCTGGACATACGCTACAAGCTCCCCGACCAAAACAAGAGTTTCAATCGGGGGATATAAGCATAATTGCCTATATAACAAGACAATTTTTCTAACGATGTATATCCGACACCGCTATGTGTAAGAGCTTCTGACGGCTCCGCACCTTTTCAGGCACTATTCGAAATAATCCGAACAAGAAAATTGTATTTTCAATACGCTTAAATGTCAATAACATTCAGCTTATATTCAATATATTTCATTTTTCATCAAAAAACGCTTGCGAAATAAAAATAATGATATATTATGCACCAAGTTACGGATAGATGGCCGAGTGGTCGAAGGCGCACGATTGGAAATCGTGTGTACCCCTAAAGGGTACCGTGAGTTCGAATCTCACTCTATCCGCCATTAAAAACAGAAAAACACCCTTGCGGTGTTTTTTTTGTTTTTAAACGTGATGAGTGGGATGAGAACTCACGGATAAGTGAGTTCGCCGACGACTGAGAGGCGGGCGCAAGAACGCCGTCTTTTTTAGACACCTTTGAAGTATATAAACATTATTTTAACACTTTCGGTATAATATGCCGGAAGGATATTATGTACGAAGGTGTTATATGAAAAAAATTTATCAGTTATTGTTACTGCTGTTTGCGGTATTTTTAGCCTCTTGCAGCGATGATTTGGATTTATATGGTGTTAATACCGGATATATGACACATCACCGACCGATGTGCCATACCGAAACAACGATTGCCGTTTACGATAAGCAGGGCGCATATTCCGTTCCGGGGTGCGTTGACTATGAGTTTGCAGATGATAGTGATTTTCCGCAAGTTGAAGATAATAAATATCAAAGCAATCAGGTTATTCTGGAAAATCTTAACACTCGTGTATTGGCATATTGCCGCGGTTCTGATGTTGAAGTTGATATGTGTGTCAATCGTCTGGAGGCCTCTTGCTATGTTAAATTACAGGATATTCCGAAACGTTCGGCCAAATACGACATTTTGCAGCGTGGCACTTACCCGACACGCCGTTGGCGTAACGGAGAAACAGCTCCAAGGTGGTAAAAAATGTTAGCGCGCATCAATACCATAGCCTTGAACGGTCTGACAACACTAGATGTTGATTTGCAGTTGCAAATTACTTCCGGTTTGCCTGCATTTGGTATTGTCGGCTTGCCGGATAAAGCAGTAGCCGAAAGTAAAGAGCGTGTGCGCGGCGCATTTAGCACAATGGGTATTGAATTACCTGCTAAGAGAATTACCGTTAATTTATCGCCGGCCGATTTGCTCAAAGAAGGCTCACATTTTGATTTGCCGATAGCTATGGCTTTACTTGCCGGTCTGGGTATTATACCGGCAGAAGAATTAGCCGATTACATTATTATCGGCGAACTCGGATTGGATGGCTCATTAATGCCTGTCAATGGTGTTTTGCCTGTTGCGGTTCATGCCAATCGTCAGTGCAAAGGATTGATTTGTCCTGAAGCACAAGGTAGCGAAGCCGCTTGGTCGGGGCTTAAAGATATTATTGCCGCCCCGAATTTACTATCATTGATTAATCATTTCAAAGGCATCCAACAACTTCCGCAGCCTACTCCCAAACAAAGAAAAAGCCGAGAATCTGACTTGGATATGTCTGATGTCAAAGGTGAGGAAACAGCTAAAAGAGCCTTGGAAGTTGCTGCGGCAGGCGCACACAATTTATTGATGGTCGGCACACCGGGTGCCGGAAAGTCAATGCTTGCAGCACGTTTGACTACAATTTTACCGCCGCTTACCACCGAAGAGGCTTTGGAAACCTGTATGATTCATTCTGTTGCCGGAGAATTAAAAAACGGAGAACTTTGCTTTGACAGGCCATATCGCGATCCGCACCATAATGCTTCTACACCTGCTTTAATAGGTGGCGGGCGCAAAGGCGTTCCGGGGGAAATATCTTTGGCTCATAACGGCGTTTTGTTTTTAGACGAGTTGCCGGAGTTTAACCGTTCCACACTTGAGGCTCTGCGCCAACCGTTAGAAACCGGTTATGTATCTATTTCGCGCGTCAACAACCATACCCGTTATCCGGCAAACTTCCAATTAATTGCGGCGATGAATCCTTGTCGTTGCGGCTATTTAGGTATGAACGGACAAGAATGTTCGCGTGCACCGAAATGTGCTGAAGAATATCAATCAAAAATTTCCGGTCCGTTAATGGACAGATTTGATATTCATATTCAAGTGCCTCCCGTCAGTCCGTGGGATATTGCTCAAGTAAAAAAAGGCGAAACTTCCGCGCAAATTCGCGAACGGGTCATCAAAGCACGTTATATTCAACAAGAAAGATTTAAAACTCTCGGATATCCTCACTTACATACAAATTCGCAATTAAAGGGAGATATCTTAGAGCAAGTAACGGCATTGGACAGTGATGCCAAACAATTATTGATAGGCTTTGCCGATAAAATGAAAATGTCGGCTCGTGCTTATCATCGCACTTTAAAACTTGCAAGAACAATTGCGGACTTGCAAAATGAAAAAAATGTGTGTAAAGTACACATAGCGGAGGCGTTGTCATACAGATATGTCATGCCGTCCAAACAGGTATAGGAGAAACATAATGAATTTAAATAAAAAAATATTGCTCTCATTAGCCGTCACTCTCGGTGTCAGCACGGCTGCTACGATGGCAACGGCATATGTGAACAATTACATGTACCAGAATCAAGAGTTTTATCAGCAACAACCGCCAATACCGGCTCAAGACAAGGACGGCAGTCTATTTCCGGGCGGACCTTGCAAAAGCTGTTCAAAAGATGGTAGTTTGTTCCCTGGCGGGCCTTGCAAAAGTTGCACAAAGGACGGTAGCTTATTCCCCGGCCCTTGCAAAAAATGCGAAATACGTCGCGAACAACCGGTTATAGCACAACCGAGCGCTCCGGCTGTTCAACGATGTTCCGTATTCGCCGGTTGTATATCAGGCAATGCAACGCAATTGTTGCCAAATGGCTCCGTTGGCTTTAGACCATGTTGATTTTCGTATCAAGAACAAAGGTATAGACGGTCCATACAGCAGTAAACTTGGTAACTATCGTTTCCGTATTTTCGGATGCCGCCGTTTCAACAAAGAAGCAAAACTGAACAGCGGTCGCATTATGGAAAGAAATATCAATTTCTCCACTGTGTTTGAAGAACAGGTTAATGACTGCTACCGCGTATTGCCAATGCCGAAAGATTTGTGCTTGCAGACAGTACCGACCGAATTGCCGGAATATATCTTAACCGCTGAAATCAGTGACTATTTTATGAATGTTTGTGACGAATATGATTGGGATAGCTCTCAAAAGAAAAATATGCGTAACGGTACTTCGGAAATAACGGTAACGTGGCGTTTAATGAATTTAACCAAAACGAATGTTTATTGGAAAGGTGAAACAACCGGCTATGGCGAGTTGTTTGACGGCGAAGCTAATGGCGAAGTCAAATTAATTGAACGCGCATTTGCCGATGCAACAAGCAATTTGCGCAACGCTTTAGGCTTTGAAGACCAATTGATGCAACGAGTTGACCCTGTTTATTTGGCCGCTCAGCGCAATGAACTTGTTGAAGAAGAAAGAGCATTAAATCCTATCAAATGCGGCTACTTAAAAGAATATGAGTGCGCCAAGAGTTGCGAAATCAGCCGTCCGGGTGTCAATTTAAGAAATTGCCAGCCAACCTGCCAAATGACATCAACTTATGTTTGTCCAGATGGCTCTGCGCCAATTTATTACGGCGGTGCCTATGGTTATGTTTGTCCGCAACCCGATATTGAGGAAGCAGGCGGTGTCACAGAAACGCATGAAGTTGTAACTTCTTGCATCAACGAACAAGGCGTTCTCAAAGAAGACAGTGCTTGCCATGTGGTTGATGATACATGGATTGACATGGGTGATGTTAAATCGTTAGAAACACTATGTGTTATTGATACGGATCCGTGTAAAGCCTTAACACCGGAAACAATGTATCGTTTACGTTCTTCCGTTGTTCAAATTGAAAGTCCGAACGGTCGTAAAGGCGCAGGTTTGTTGATTTCGGATCAATTTGTTTTGACGTCCGGTGATTTGGTTGATCATAATAACAATAATTATAATATCAAAACCATTCGCAACAGCAAATTAACAGCTCGTGCTGTTCGTATCAATCCAAGCAAGAACACGGCTCTCTTAATGTTGGATACCCCGACGGAATATACGCCGTTAGCTTTGAATTTGGCCTTGCCGGAAGTCGGCCGTAACGGTTATATGACTTTAGGTTTGTTAGATGTTAAAGATTTCAAAGATGGCGAAGATTATCTTGAAAATAGCGCTCGCGTTGAAGGATATCGTTATACTGAAGAAAAAGGTGCTGAAATTTTAGCCAACACATTTATTCAAAACGTTACGGTTGGCGGTGCATTGTTCTACAAGGATTGCACCATCAGCGGTATGGCACACTCCGGAATCAAAACCGATGATGGTCTGGATGTGTATATTCCTACCGAAACGGCTTTGAGAAGTTTAGGTATCAGCATTTGCGGTCATGAATATGTTGATGAAAGCCCGTGGCAACAAACGGTTTATAAACCGGTTACCGAGCAAATTAAAATAATTCAACAAGCTCCTGAGGTCATGAAACCGCAAGACAGAAAATAAGCGAAGCGAAACAGCCCTTTCGGGGGCTGTTTTTTGCGAGATTATACAGAGGAAAAGTTTATGAAAGAACACAATCAATATGGTAGATCAATGATTGAAATGCTTGGGGTCCTGGCTATTATCGGGGTTATCAGCATTGGCGGTATGAGCTTAATACACAATGCCCGCGTTATCAGGGAGGAGACACAATTGGCTTCCGATGTTGCGCAACTGGGTGCTGTTACAAAAAAACTTTCATGCCAATATGACGAAAGTT
>JAKSUO010000006.1 GCA_024408895.1 Alphaproteobacteria bacterium
AATAGCGGAAGAAAAGCTTGCAAAAAAAAACAAATCGCCTATATTCAAGCCAGTTAATTTGTAATTTTTAAGGAGATAAAAATGCCTTTGGTTTCTATGCGTCAAATTCTTGACCATGCCGCAGAACATAACTATGGTGTTCCGGCTTTTAACATCAACAATATGGAACAAATTATTGCTATTATGCAGGCGGCCAAAAAAGTAAATGCGCCGGTAATTATTCAAACATCAACGGGCGCACGCAAATATTCCGGCGATCCGATGATTCGCCATATGATTGCCGCTGCGGTTGAAATGTATCCGGAACTGCCGGTTTGTTTACATCAAGATCACGGTACCAGCGTGAACATTTGTCAATCAGCCATTGTGAACGGCTATACATCGGTAATGATGGACGGTTCACTGGAAACTGATGGCAAAACTCCTTCGTCGTTTGAATATAATGTTCGTGTAACCCAAGAAGTTGTCGCCAGAGCGCACGCTGTCGGGGCATCTGTTGAAGGTGAATTAGGTGTTATCGGTTCTTTGGAGACAGGCAAGGCAGATAAAGAAGACGGTATCGGCGCTGAAGGTAAGTTGGATAAAAAGCGTTTGGTAACAGATCCGGACGAAGCTGCCGAATTTGTTGGTTTAACACACTTGGATGCTTTGGCGGTTGCTGTTGGTACATCGCATGGTGCTTATAAATTCACACGCAAACCGGATGGTGAAATTTTAGCGATTGATGTAATTGAGAAAATTCATGCAAAGTTGCCGAATACTCACCTTGTTATGCACGGTTCTTCTTCGGTACCGCAAGAATTGCAGGATTTAATTAATGCGTATGGCGGTCAGATTCCGCAGACATTCGGTGTGCCGATTGAAGAAATTGTCCGCGGTATTAAGTCTGGCGTTCGCAAAGTTAATGTTGATACCGACTTGCGTATGGCAATGACCGGTGCGATTCGCCGTCTGTTCGCCGAAAAATCGTCTGAGTTTGATCCGCGTAAATATTTGAAACCGGCTATTGAGTCAATGCAAAAAGAATGTGAAGACCGTTATGTTGCCTTCGGTGCAGCCGGTCAAGCCGATAAAATTAAGGCAATTAAATTGTCTGATATGGCAGCCCGTTACGCAAACGGTGAAATTTAATAATAGCCGCATAAATTATGACAAAGCCGTCGGCAATTCCGGCGGCTGATTTTTTATATGCATTTTGCAAAAAACTCTATATTATAATGCCGATACCGGTTTATTATATAATGCCGATATTGAAAGTAATTTGTTTTGAAAATATCCTTACGAAATAAATTTATCTAATTCTTTGATGGCATCATCAATCATTTTGCTTTTATCTGTTTCGGCAATATAACGGCGGATAGCTTTTTCTGCCAGATTTTTAGCTTTTTTACTAACGGTTTCGCTGAGTTGAGCTTTAATTTTTAGAACAGAAAGCTCAAAATATTTTTTGGCATCTTTTTCTTGAATTTTAAGGCTTTCTGCAAGTTTAGCTTTTTCTTTTTGCTCAAGGTTATGTAAATTTTCGGCGGCTGTTTTGGTGATTTGCGCAGCTTCATCGGTTGCGTTGAGGTATTTTCGTTCAAATTCCGCCAACAGAACCTGTGCCTCATCGCGTAATTTTACAGCATCATATATGGATTGTTCAGTATTGCGGATGCGCTGTTGCAATGCTTTGTATATATATTCCAGAACAGGCTTAGCTAATATTATGATTGTTAAAATAAAGGCAATCCCTACCCAGAATTCAACTTCAACATAAAACGGCTCTGTCGGTATTGTATCGGTGGCGGGAAGTTTTCCGGCTGCCGAATCAATAATATTTGTCACATTTTCTGCCGCACCGATGATGGCGTTTTGAGTAGCATCTATCAATTCGTTGCTTTTGGCAATGGCCTCATGCAAAGGTTCTTCAGGCGCAATATCCGAAACATCAGTCATTTTTTATTTCCTTTGCTGAAATTTTATCTATATCGTCCTGATTTATGCTTAAAAAACCGAATTTATGAACAATATTTAACGCCAAGTCTTTCACCACAGATTCCATTTGTTGTTCGGTATTTGCTTTTTCTTTGGCTAATTCGTTTTCTTGTTGAGCCATTTTTTGCGATAGTTTCTTTTTCATCGCCTCGGTTGTTTTTTGTAAATTAGCCGCTAATTTTGCTTCGCCGCGTGCTAAATTATTTTCTGCAGCGATTTGTGCATCGCCGATAATTTCATTATATGTATCAACAGCTTGCTGCGCTTGCGCTTTTAAGGCTTCTGCTTTTAATAAATATTCATTAATTTTTCGTTTTCTTTGTTCTTTTATATTTGCCAGTTTAGGCATAATAAACAAAGATAGCAGTGCCCAGAGTGTGCAAAAACAAAGCACAAGCCAAAATGCTTGTGAAGCAAATGTGGAAGCATCTATTTGCGGCATAACGATTCCGAATTAGAAGAAAATCATCAACACGGCAACAACAAACATATACAATGCAACGGCTTCAATAGAGCCCATTCCGATAAAGCCGAAAGTTTGCACTTCGTTTTTAACTTGCGGATTGCGACCTACGGTTTCAATCAAAGTAACCCATAATTTTGCCAAACTCCAAGCAGCCACAGTCATTGACAAGGCACAACTGCTGACAGCAAAAAGAGCCAGAGCTCTGTCCTGCATAATTTCGTTTTCCATTTTTTATCCTTTCCATAAAACCATTTCATTCTTCGGCTATTGCCTGACTTAAATACACACAACTTAAAACCGTGTATATATAAGCTTGCAGCAAACCGACAAATATTTCAAACATAATAATACAAGCATCAACAACTAAAGGTATAAAGCCTAAAAATCCCATCATAACAACAAAAGAACCTAATATCTTCAACGTAATATGCCCCACAGACATATTAACCGCTAAACGGATAGTCAGGCTGAAAGGCTTTGAAAGCAAAGACATTATTTCTATCGGTATAATCAGCGGGGCCATAGCCCATGGCAACCCTTGTGGAAAAAACAGGCGAAAATACTCTAAACCGCGCCGTTTAATACCGAAAAACATATTTAAAAGCAAGCAAAATATTGACAATGTTCCAACAGCGGCAATATGAGAAGTAAAAGTAAAACTATACGGGAATAATCCCAAAAGATTGCCGCAAGCAATAAAAGTAAATAGCGTAAAGACAAAAGATATATATTTAATTCCGTCTCTTCCGAGCGTTTCTCCTATAATTCCTTCAATAAAATCATAAATAGACTCACCGACGGCTTGTCCCATTGATGGAACAATATTGCTTTTTCTCAAGCAAAAGCTCATAAAGGTAAATATAAAAAGAACCGTGATAACCATACACAACGCGGAGTTTGTAAAAGATATATCAATTCCGTTTACATTAAAAGGGATAATTCTTTTTCTTTCAAACTGCTCTAAAGAATTTTCCATTTTTTACTCCTGCTTTTCGGTATTGGTAGCACCATATATTTTATAAATATTTAAAATTCCGGCAATCATTCCGAAAATTGAGAAAACAATTAAGCAAATCGGTAAAATATGAAACAGGCAATCCAATGCATACCCGATACAAATACCGGCAAATATCGGAGACACGAAGTCTATAACGGCACAAACAGCCATATTATATTCCCACGCAAAAGATTTTTTGTGTTTTGGTTTTTCACTTTTATTTTTGAAGTGATTAATCTTTTCTTCAAGGTCTTGCAAGTCTTGAGGATATTTGT
This sequence comes from Alphaproteobacteria bacterium, assembly GCA_024408895.1. Taxonomy (GTDB): domain Bacteria; phylum Pseudomonadota; class Alphaproteobacteria; order RF32; family CAG-239; genus RUG410. Next base: position 3,716 of record JAKSUO010000006.1, read on the forward strand.
TCATAGCATTGCCCTTGCTTACATAGAGGTTAAGCGATGATCAAGATATTCCTTCAATTCATCGTAATTCGGGGCGCCGTAAATAATTTCATTGCCATCTCTACCTTGAAACAAAAATGCCGGTGTTCCTTTAATACCTAATCTTCTGAGGGCATCCTGCCGATTAGAAACAATATCTCGTGCCACAGTATCATCATTCATGCAGGCCTGAGCTTCATCATAACTTAGTCCATATTCGGCGGCATAACGAAGAAGCTGTTCATCATCATTGTCCAGCCACCAAAAACGTTGGCGGTCAAATAATTGGTTCAAAAAGCCGAAATAGTTTTCGTATGTCATACACTCTGACAGCATAGCAGCTTTCATGGATTTTTTATCCAATGGATAATTCACAAAAATAATGCGCAACAAACCGCTATCCACATAATCTTGTTTTAATTTCGGCAACACATCAAGGTGAAAATCGGCACAATGCGGGCAACCGAGTGAAGAATACTCATATAGTGTTAAAGGAGCGGAAGCTGACCCTAAAGCATATTTTTGCGAAATATTTATAGCCATATTATGCGACAGAACGGTTGCAATCCCGTTTTGTTCGGCAGCTTGAGCATCTTGCTTTATAAGAACAATTTGTCCGTCAACATAAGTAAAACCTTTATATGTGAAGTAAAGATAACCCGTTACAAAAAAGACAACAATAAGAGAAAGCGCATGGCTTATAATTCTGATGATTTTTTCCAAAATAAAACTCCTATTTTTTGTGTTGCGCAATAACAGCATTTCCTAAATTTATAAGGGTCTGCCGCAAATCTGAATTTTCAACATCCTTAACTAATTCCGTAATATAATTTTCTTCTGCCTCAGATACAAGACATTTTTTAAGGTTATCAGTACTTTTTTGGGAAACTGAAAAAGCTGTTGGATTCGCATTTTGCAAAATTTTTAATTTGCTCAAGGCTTTATAGCCGAAGTATGAATTTATTTTTTCCAAAATATCAGTTTCATTTTGTTTTATTTCCATGGCAAACGCACCGCTTAAAACGCTTATTGTTAAACATCCGTTCGTGCCGTCTTTATGAAAGGAAATTTTCTGTGGCAGACTGAATTGAGCCAGATTTTTTCCGACAATATTTTCCCAATTAGATATAAGCTCAATTTCTATCAGTCCTCGTGTGCCGAGTAATTGCCTGATAAGCGGCATCATTGTTTTGCTTAAAGCCGTTAAATCTTTGGTTTGATGTTCGGAACATATTTTTAAGTTTTTAGTCATCATCAGGCTCCTTAAAATGAGCCAACGGATGTTTATCGCACACGGTTTTCATAAGCTTTTGTGAGGTAATATGAGTATATATTTCTGTTGTTGTTATATTTTCGTGGCCAAGCATTTTTTGTACCGAACGCAAATCCGCGTTGTTATTTAACAAATGTGTTGCAAAGGAATGACGTAAAACGTGCGGAGAAATCCGTGATGGATAGATACCGCATTGCGCTGCCAAATTTTTTAAGTCTTTATAGAAAGCATCGCGCGTTAAGTGTCCGTCAGTTGCTGTTAATGAAGGAAAAAGCCAAGGCGAAGATGAATTTTTTTTAATAAATTCCTCACGCAAAACACCATATTTTTGTACTGTTTTTTGCGCGTGTTCGGCTATTGGAACAATGCGTTCTTTGCTGCCTTTTCCGAAAATAGAAATCACTCCTTTTTTATAATTGATGGCATTATCCGGCAATGTTACGAGTTCGGAAACACGCAATCCGGTGGCGTACATCAACTCTATCATCACGGCAATACGTTGAATACGATAGTCTTCACTTTCGGAGGCGGTCAGAATAAGTAACTTGATTTCGTCGGCGGTTAGAAATTTTGGTAAAGGTTTTTCTTGTTTTGGAGTTAGAATGTTTTGTGCCGGATTATTGTTGATAATTTTTTCGGAATATAAAAATTTACAAAACTCTTTAATTACCGAAAGTTTGCGGGCAATGCTTTTGGGTGAAAAGGCGCGAGAATGTAAATCTTGTATAAAATCTTCAATTTTTTGTTTTGAAATTTCGGCAGAATTAACAAACAACCCGAATTCCAAAAACTGCTGTAAATCACGGTCATACGCGGCAATAGTGTTTTGTGAGGCTCCTTTTTCGGCGGCCATCATTTGTAAAAATCCTTCTTTTTCCGCTCCGATCATTATTTGTCAAGTTTAAGGCTGATTTCTTGCGAAACGTGTTTTGTCGGCACTTTAATATCCTGAACAACAACAGCGAATATTCCGATAATCACAGCAATAACGATTGTGTAAATAATAACTTTTGAATTATTTTGTTTGCTGAAAGAACTGCGCATTTTATTTTTCCTTATAATCTGTTAAAAAATATTGATTCTATATTAACAAGGTTATATTGTTAGTCAATAGTTAAGAATAACAAAAGTAAGATGAAAATGCCAAAAATAAATAAAATAATTTTGTTGGTCGGATTAATGGGAAGCGGCAAAACAAGCGTAGGCAAACGGTTGGCCCGATATTTGTCGTTACCCTTTGTAGATGGTGATCAGGAAATAGAAAAAGCCGCCGGATTATCGCTTGTGGATGTTTTAAAGTGTTTCGGCGAAAAAGAGTATCGTGCCGGCGAAGAAAGAGTTATGAAACGCTTGTTGCAGGGAATGCCTTGTGTTTTAGCCTCGGGAGGCGGTTCTTTTGTTGCGGCGCAAACTCGTGAGTTGGCTAAAAATAACGCACTGACAATTTGGTTAAAAGCCGATATAGATACGCTTTATCACCGTACTGCTGGGCGGACGCGCCGACCGTTTTTACTCGGTGATAACGATACGGTGAAAGAAAAACTTAAAGAATATATTGCGGAGGAATATCCGTATTATTCGGAAGCTGATATTGTGGTTGAAACGCGTGATGAAAAAGTTGAAAATACAGTCAGACGCGTTGTTTCGGCGATAAATCTTTTTTACAAGAAAAACAATAAACAAAAAAATCAATCGGCAAACGGGTAAAATTTGCCGATTCTTACAATGTAACGGAAGGAAAAAGGAATGCGGCAAAATGGCAGAACGGCTGGTCAACTCAGAAATCTGGAAATTATTCCGAACGTCAATTTATACGCGGAAGGTTCTTGTTTAATAAAATGCGGTAATACACATGTTTTATGCACGGCCTCGGTTGAAAACGAAGTTCCGGCATGGTTGAAAGGACAGCCGAAAGGTTGGATAACCGCCGAATACGGATTGTTGCCACGTTCCACCCAAACCCGCGTTGCTCGTGAAACTAAAGGTGTTGGCGGAAGAACGCAGGAAATTCAGCGTTTAATCGGTCGTTCTTTGCGTGCCGCAGTTGATTTAACCGATATGCCGGAAATGTGCGTCAAAATTGACTGCGATGTTTTACAAGCTGACGGTGGCACAAGAACAGCGTCAATATCCGGTGGCTTTGTAGCATTGTATTTGGCATTTAATAAATTGGTAAAAGAAGGACGCTTGGCGCGTAACCCGATTCGTGAAAATGTGGCGGCAGTTTCATGCGGAATTTGTCATGGTGAGCCTGTTCTGGATTTGGATTATAATGAGGATTCGCATGCCGACGCGGATACAAACTTTGTGCTAACGGAAAGCGGTCGCATTGTTGAAATACAGGCCACTGCGGAAGGAGCAACTTTTAGTGAAACGGAATTTAACGAGCTGTTTCGCTTAGCAAAATGCGGAGTTCATCAAATTATATCGGCTCAAAAGAAGATTCTAGGAGAAAGCAATGAAAATTAAGGAGATAATATTCGCCAGCCACAATGCCGGAAAAATAGCGGAAATTAAGGATATGCTTGCCCCAATGGGCATAACGGTTCATTCTGCCGAAGAAATGAATTTACCGGATGTAGCCGAAACAGGCACAACTTTTGCCGAAAATTCACTCATAAAATCGCAAACCATTGCCAAATCAACGGGTTTCCCTTGTCTTGCCGATGATTCCGGTTTGTGTGTTGATGCTTTAAACGGTGCGCCCGGTGTTTATTCGGCACGTTATGCGCCTAATCGTGATTTTAATAAGGGAATGGATTTGTTGCTCTCAGAAATGGAAAAAAGCGGAAACCCAAGCCGCAAAGCTCATTTTTCCTGCGTTGTTTCTTTAGCCTATCCAAATGGAGAATATCATTTGTTTGAAGGGCGCGTGGATGGGTATATTGCGCATGAAAAAATGCACGGTGAGGGCGGATTTGGTTATGATCCGCTGTTTATTCCCGAGGGATATGATTGCAGCTTTGCGCAAATGAATCATGATGAAAAAAATAAAATTTCGCACCGCGGACGCGCGATGTCTAAGTTTAAAGAATTTATCGCATCATTATAGGAAAAAATATGACCTGTCACATCTATAATATAAGTGCCGGTGAATCTTTTGTGGATGTTATAGCAAGACGCTTTTTGGAACAATACCGAGATAATCCGAAAGAATTATCGCAAGTTCTGTTTTTATTGCCGACACGACGTGCGTATCAAAGTTTAACAGAGGTGTTTTTGCGTTATCATAAATCGCATCCGATAATTTTGCCGAAAATTACTCCGATTATGGATGTGGAGGAAGATGAAATATTTTTGACCGGCAATGCGGAAATGCTGTCCGATTTGAAATCAAAATCTGATGATATGGAATGTGTTTTAACGTTGACACGATTGATTTTGCAAAAGGCGCAATCTGAAAAACAAAACATTTCGGCAGGACAAGCTTATGTTTTGGCGCAAAATTTGAAATCTTTAATGGAAACCGTTAAAAATCAAGAATTGGACTTTAATAATCTGAAAGACTTGGTTGCGGCGGAATATGCCGAACATTGGCAGAAAACGCTTGAATTATTAAAAATTATAACGCAATTTTGGCCGGATATTTTAGCGGAAAAAGATAAGGCAGATGCCGTTGACTATCGTCAATCTCTTTTAAAAGCGCAAATAGCATTATGGCAACAAAATCCGCCATCGCAAAAAATTGTGATTGCCGGTACAACCGCAGTGTATCCGATTATTAAACGTTTGGTTAAAACAGTGTTCAATTTGCCGAACGGCGAAATTTATTTATATGGCTTGGATAAGTGTCTTGATGAAAAATCATGGCAACTTGTCGGTAAAGATGAAAATCATCCGCAATACGAATTGAAAGAACTATTGGATTTTTTGCAAATCAAACGCACGGATATTGAAAATATCGGAGGGGAAAATTTTGAACGTGAGAGGCTTGTTTCTGAAGTTATGCTTCCCGCCGCAACAACTCTTAAATGGCACAATTTAGTACAAAACGGCATACCGATTACCGCTTTTGACGGGATTAAACTGGTAAGTTGCGGTGATTTACGCCAAGAGGCTGCTGCTGTTTCCATGATTATCAGAGAGACACTGGAAACGCCGGAAAAAACGGTGGCATTGGTTACAACGGATCGTAATTTATCGCGTCGGGTTGTTTCCGAATTGCAAAAGTGGAACATAAATGCCGATGATTCGGCCGGTCAGCCGTTGCATTTGACGCCAATAGGCATTTATTTGCGTCTTATTCTTGAGGTTTTGGAAAAAAACACGCAGTCTGCTCAAATTGCTCTGATGAAACATCCTTTTACGGCTTGCGGAATGAGCCAACGTGATTTTAATATTAAACGAAATCACTATGAACTGGTGTTGCGCGCCGAAGAAGACATAACCCCGGAAATCCGAGAATTCGGTGATGAATTTTGGCGTAGAATTCAACCGCTGAAAGATTTATATGAACGCCCGAATGTAAATTTGAAAGAAATATTTATAAATCACTTGGAAGTTGCTCAAAGTTTGGCCGATACCGATGAAAAAAAAGGCGAACAAATAATTTGGCGGCGGGATGACGGTCATGTTGCAACAGATTTCACGGAAGAATTTTTACGCTATTGCGATATAATCGGGCAGATAAAAACAAATGACTATGCCGGCTTATTAGATAAATTGCTTGCCGGATACAGTGTGCGCAAGGTATATGGTTTGCATCCGAGGGTTAAAATACTTGGTCCGATAGAGGCGCGGTTGGCGTGCTATGACGTAATGATTATCGGGGAAGTTAATGAAGGAAATTGGCCTCATATACCGACAGCCGATATGTGGATGTCTCGGCCAATGAAAAATAATTTCGGATTGCCATCACCGGAGCGCGCTGTCGGAGTTGCTGCCGCAGATTTTGCGCATTTGTTGAATGCACCGAAAGTTTATTTAACGCGTGCCGAAAAGTTAGATGATACGCCGACAAATAAATCGCGGTGGTGGTTACGCTTTGAAACTGTTTGGAAAGCTAATTTCGCCGATGATATAAAACGTTGCGAATTTTTATATGATAAGAAGTATGCCGCTTTGGCTCGTGAAATTGACAGACAGGGACAAACCAAGCAAATTGAACCGCCTCATCCGCGTCCGCCTCTTTTTATGCGGCCGCGTGAACTTTCCGCAACAAAGATTGAAATACTGCGCCGTGATCCCTATACCATTTTTGCAAAAGATATTTTGAAATTATATCCGCTTAAAGAACTTGATCGTGAAGCACAAGCTTATGATTTTGGTAACTTGGTGCATAAAGTTTTACAAACATTTAATGATAGAAACAAACATTGTTTTCCGGATAACGCGTATGATGAATTGCTTAAAATCGGGCGGGATGAGTTTGCTGCCGCCAAGGTATCTTCGGAACAATACGCTTTTTGGTATCCGCGCTTGGTGAAAGCAATGAAATGGAGTGTAGAAACAGAAAAGGTCTATCGCCCGAATATTGCAACGGTTCATAACGAAATATCCGGCTCAATGTCTTTGCCGGTTGACGGTCGGGATTTTGTTATAACGGCAAAAGCCGATCGTGTGGATGAAACAAAAGACGGTTACTTGAATGTGATTGATTATAAAACAGGTCACGGGCGCACATGTCAGGAAATGGAAACGGCAAAAGCTCCGCAACTTCCGATAGAAGCGCTGATTGCTGAATCCGGCGGTTTTGAGGAAGTACCCGCAAAGAAAGTTTCTTCGTTAAGATATTGGACATTTGAAAAGGAAACGGCGACAAGTGACGAACAAACAGCCACCGCAATGGCAAAAACAGAAGAAAGTTTGCGTTGGTTAATCAGAGCATTTGATGATGAAAATCGGGCGTATTTATCAAGACCGGTACCTTCTACCCAACAAATATATAAGGATTATGAACATTTATCCAGATTTTTAGAATGGGCGGTAAAAGATGACAACAGCGAAAACGAGCAAGCCGGAGAAAGTCAAGATGGATTTTAATAAAGATCAGTGCCAAAAAGAACGTTGTAATTTATCTGCAATCGCTGGCAATCAGCAACGGGAGGCCGCAAATCCTGCCTATTCGGTATGGGTTGAAGCTTCGGCGGGTACCGGTAAAACAAAAGTTTTGACAGATAGATTATTGCGTCTTCTGCTTTCGGGAGTTGAGCCGCAAAGGTTATTATGCCTGACATACACCAAAGCGGCAGCTGTGCAGATGAATGAACGTATATCCGCATATTTAAGCAAATGGGCGGTAATGTCGGACGATAAACTTTGTGAAGATATAGAAAAGCTTATGGGGGCGTCGTTAAATTTACAAAACAAAGACCAATACATTCATCGGTCGCGTGTTTTATTTGCAAAATTACTGGACACGCCTGGTGGTATTAAAATACAAACCATCCATAGTTTTTGTCAGGATATTTTAAAGCGTTTTCCGCTGGAAGCAAAAATTTCCCCATATTTTGAAGTGTTGGATGACAGAGGACGTGATGAAGTTTTAAGGAGAATAAAAAAGGATTTATTGGTCGGTGAAATTATTAAAACACCGGAAATTAAAAATGCCGTAGAATATTTTACACATAATTTGAGTGAATATTCTTTTCCGAAAGTTTTAAATCAAATCACCGATAATCGGGCAATAATTGAAGAACTGCTTGAAAAATACGGAAATTTACAAGGTTTTTTACCTGTTTTGGCTGAACATTTAGAGACTGGCGACAATGATAATGAAAATGCCGTCAAACTTGATTTTATGCGTACAGTCAATCGGGATGATGTTAAGAAAAACATAGCGGCGTGGTCGCAGGGCGGTAAAACAGATATGGATAAATGCGATAAGTTGGCTCAAATTTTTTCGCATGAACCGACTGTGGCAGATTATGAAACATATAAAACCGTATTTTTAACCGCTAAAGGCCAGCCTCTATCAGAAAGATATATGGCAGGAAAAAATGCCCAAAAAGCAGACGCAGAAATTTTGGACCGTGCTTATAAAGAGGCGGCAAGGTTGCAAAAAACAAATCAAAAATTGGATAAAATCCGCTTATATCAATCTACTAAATATTTTTTAACCGTTGCTGAGGAATTAAACGGAAAATATAGAGAATATAAAGAAAAAAATGCCGTTTCCGATTATGATGACTTAATTTTACTGACGCGCCGCTTGCTTTCAAACCAGACAACGGCTTTATGGGTATTGTATAAATTAGATGGCGGCATTGACCATATTTTATTGGATGAGGCGCAAGATACATCGCCGGAACAGTGGGATATTATCAAGTATCTGAGTGAAGAATTTTTTGCCGGAGTTGGAGTTGGTGACCGAAACAAAACCGTATTTGCGGTTGGTGACAGAAAACAATCCATTTTCAGCTTTCAGGGGGCAGATCCGAAAAAATTTGATGCGATGTCAAAATATTTTTCAGATAAAGCGGGAAGTAATTTTAAAAAGGTTAATCTGGAAGTTTCTTTCCGTTCGGCACCGGCAATTTTACAAGCAGTAAATAAAGTTTTTGCCGATTCCGATACGGCTCAGGGAGTTGTTTCTGCTGATGAAAAGGTTAATCACAAACCTTTTCGGGTTGGTGAGTTCGGCCATGTTGAAATTTGGGCGCCGTTTATTGCCGATAAAGAGAATAAAATTCAAGATGATAGTCAATTATTGCCGCCAATGGAAATGTGCCGGCGTTCTTCGGCGCGTACAAAACTGGCGGTTTCCATTGCCGAACGCATAAAAACAATGGTTACCGAAACATTTCAAACCGATCATCCGCTTAATTTTCGTGATTTTATGGTTTTGGTTCGTAAACGAGATGCTTTTGTTGAGGAGTTTATTCGTGCCTGTAAAAATTTGCATGTAGAAATATCCGGTGCTGATAAAATGGTTTTAACCGAACAAATTGCTGTCCAAGATTTAATTTCTCTCGGCAAATTTTTGCTGTTGCCGAATGATGATTTATCTTTGGCGGAAGTTTTAAAATCTCCTTTGTTCGGGCTTGATGATGATGATTTAATGCAGCTGTGTTGGAACAGAAAAAAGGCGTTGTTGTGGAGCAGATTGGGGGACAATCCGAAGTATGCTAAGATATACGAACAACTGCAAACTTTATTGAATAAACTTGATTATATCCGTCCTTATGAATTGTATAATTTTGTTTTAACCAAAATGAACGGCCGTCAACATTTTATTGAGCGTATGGGTCTGGAAGTGGAAGATGCTCTGGATGAATTTATGAATCTCACAATTGCTTTTGAACAGAAAAATACGCCGAGCTTACAGGAATTTATAGAATGGATGGAACAAAGTGATGTTGTTATTAAACGTCAAACCGAACAAAAAGAAATTAATGCCGTTAGATTAATGACGGTTCACGGTTCTAAGGGGTTGCAGGCTCCGGTGGTGTTTTTGCCGGATACCATCAGTGTAAAATCGTCTAAATGCGAGCAAAATCTGTTGTTTGATGATAAATATGCCTATTATCCTTTGAGTGGGGATTCATATGATGATAATTGCCTTTCAATAAAGCAGAATAATGATGAAAAAGCCGATGAGGAATACAGGCGTTTGCTTTATGTGGCTTTGACGCGCGCCGAAGATCAACTAATTATTTGCGGTTATGCGAATTCTGATAAAATAAACGAAAAATCATGGTTTTCATTATGTGAAAAAAGTTTGATGGAAAATGGTTTTCCTGAGGATAAAATATTTAAAATCACTTCACAAGAAGTCATCAAAAAAAACACGGAAAATATGCAAATTATTCCTGATAATCTGCCGGAAATTCCCGATTGGCTCAATAAAAATGTCAGCGTAGAAGATGCAATGTCAAAACCATACACGCCTTCTAATTTAGAAACAGAAGACGAAGAACCGGATTCGGTTTCGCCGTTGCGGGAAAATGGTAACTTTTATCGCCGAGGCACACTCATTCATAAACTGTTGCAATTTTTGCCGCAAAACACTGGAAATTTGGATATGGCAACAGATATTTTTTTACAAAAAAATGCGTCTGATTTTTCGCCTTACCAGTTGATGCAAATTAAAAACGAGGTTTTGACTCTGATAAATAATCCTGATTACGCTCCGCTTTTTGGCTCCGAAGCGCAATCTGAAGTGCCTGTAATCGGGGAAATTGAAGGCAAAATGGTATCGGCGCAATTAGATAAACTTTTAGTGTTGCCTGATAAAATTATGATTGTGGACTTTAAGACCAATCGTCCGCCGGCGCAAACTGTTGAAGATACTCCGCTGAGTTATATCCGACAATTGTCGCTTTATGCCGAACTTATCCGGCGGATTTATCCGAATTTGCCGATAGAAACTTACATTTTGTGGACAAATGAAGCAAGATTAATGCGCGTTTCTTAAAAAAATGGTTGTAATTATTTTGTTTCTCTTTAATATGAAAAAAAACAAACTATATCTCATGTACGCTTTAAACATATAGGAGAAAAAAATGACACAACCTTTAACAGACAGTCAGTTCGAATCTTCGGTATTAAATTCAAAAGGCCTCGTATTGGTGGATTTTTGGGCAGAATGGTGTGGCCCGTGCCGTCAATTAGGCCCTATTTTGGAAACAATTGACAATAATATGCAGGATATCACCATTTATAAAATGAATGTTGATGATTCGCCTGAGGTAGCAGGGCAATATGGTCTGCGCAGTATTCCGACAATGCTATTATTTAAAGATGGCAAACAGGTAGATACTAAAGTTGGATTGCAATCAGAATCAACACTGACCTCATGGTTGGAATCTTATAAATAGTTTATTCGAAATCTTATTAAAACCTCTGCTTTTCAATAGCAGAGGTTTTCTTTTTGCAATAGAAAACTTTATTTATTTTTTTCGTTTAACGGATAATCTTGTGCGTGGAAAAACTGTTTTCGTTCTTTTCGGCTCATTGACCAGATGTTTCCCAGTCCGTTTATCGGCTGAACTTCATACTTTGAATTAAAATTAAAATCTCGTGAAAAAAAGATGGAAGTTGTTTTTGTGTAGTTATTCATCGGGCAGAAACCGTAGAAGTCAACTTGTAATAAATTTGCTTCTTTGAGGGCTTTAACGGCATTAAAATATTCCAAGCTGGTATTGATTCTGTCGCTGTCGTCTAAAATCACCATACCGCCGCTTTCCAGTGCTTTAACTGCGTTTGCGGCACATTCTGCACGTCGTTTTCCGTCCACAACAATCACATGGTATTTTTCGTTGTCGGCAAAAATCATATCCTCATATCCTTGCTTTTCATCGCAATAGCGCATTTCCCAATTTGGCGCGCTGAATTCTTTTTTAAACTTTTCAAACCATTCCGGTTTATCTTCAATACTAACAACCTTTTGAGCTCGGTTTGCCCAATACATTGATGAATAACCGGTGCCGAATTCAAAAATTTTTTTTGTGCTGTAATCAAATTGCGATAAATATTCTATTGCCGGATATGTGTACCACGGGATTGGGTTTCCGTCACGGTCAACGCATATTTTTTCATTCATACTTCGTTCAATGGCAAAATCTTTTTGCCACATTTCTATAAATTGTTGAAAGCGTTCGCTGTACATAAATTTTCTCCGTTTTTTCGGGTATAGCACATTTTGCGAAAAAACCAAGCTTTTTCGTTTTTAATTGAATATTTATTGATTTTTAATAACAAACACCCTATATTTTATTTATTGATAAAAAAAATAAGGAGGTCTAAATGTTTGATGTTAAGGAAGTTCCGCAATCAGCTGCCATTGAAGTAATAGATGAAGGCTTGCGTCAATATATGATTAAGGTGTTTAATTATATGGGGCTTGGTTTATGTTTAACTGCTCTGGCTGCTTATTTAGTTGCCAACACCCCGTTGATTGCGATGATGTATAATATCAATCAGGCTCAGCAAAGCATATCTCTGTCCGGTTTTGGCTATTTGATTGTGTTTGCGCCACTGATTATGATTTTTGCTTTTCAAGCTGTAATTACGCGTGGCAGTGTTTTTGCTACACAAGCTATGTTTTGGGCGTTTTCCGCTGTTATGGGGATGTCGCTATCTAATATGCTGATGGTTTATACTTATGATAGTATTGCCCGTGTATTTTTGATTTCGGCAGCCACTTTCGGCACAATGAGTTTGATTGGCTACACCACAAAAAAAGATTTGACTTCCATCGGCAGTTTTTTGCGTATGGGTTTATGGGGCTTAATTATAGCCTCAATCGTGAACATTTTTATGCATAGTACAGGTATGTTTTATGCGCTATCTTATCTTGCGGTTGCAATTTTTACCGGTTTAACGGCCTATGATGTTCAAAACATTAAAAATATGTATTATCGTGCCGGTATGAATGATGAATTTGCTCAAAAAGCAGCTGTTTCCGGAGCATTAAACCTTTATCTTGATTTCATCAATCTGTTTATTTCGTTGATGAATATTATGGGCAATCGTCGTTAAAGGAGTTTAGTTTTTTAAGGGCTTGCTTTTTATGTTGCTTTTGTGATATGCAATCTGCAAACAAAAAAATCTCGGTTAAATAACCGAGATTTTTTTGTTTAGTGCGAAACTATTTTGTTTCAGCTTCTTTTGCTTTTTCTGCTTCAGCTGCGGCAGCTTTTTCACTAGCCACACGAGCTAAATCTTTTGCACCTTTTGCGTTTACATCGCGGTCAACCAATTCAATGATTGCCATTGGAGCGCAATCGCCATAGCGGAAACCGGCTTTCAAAACGCGAGTATATCCGCCGTTACGTTCCTTATAACGTTCGGCCAAAGTAGAGAAAAGCTTAGAAACAACTTCATTATTGCGCAAGAAAGCGGCTGCCAGACGGCGGCTGTTCAAATCACCTTTTTTAGCATAGGTAATCATATTATCGGCAAAAGTTCTTAATTCTTTCGCACGAGTTAAAGTGATTGTAATTTGTTCATGTTCCAACAAAGCGCTTGTTAAATTAGAGAACAAAGCTCTTCTTTGGCTCTTAGGCATACTAAATTTTCTATGACCGTCACCGTGTCTCATAATGTTATCCTTTCTTTTTCTCTTTGCTTTGACAGGCAAAGCGTATTAATACAGTGCTTTTACTACGGTGGCACAGTGTGCTCATACATAAAAGCGGTTAATTCGGGCTATGATTAACACGAATATTTTTTAAATGCAAGAAGATTCTTTTAATAAAACAAAAAAACACGACATAAGCAAGAGGAGTTTAAAGGTTAGGCGCGCACAAGCCGAAATTTTTAAAACAGGAGTTACTAAAAATGTTGACTATGCTTTTATATAAACTATTTACTTTTTTTTACTTATAATATATAATCTTTCAAAGATACAGAAATGTATTTAGGGCGTCAGAAACCCTTTTATTGAATTACAAAGTCGCTATCGCATAGGCGACTCAAAATTGATATGCCGACCTCTGTTTAATACGGACGGATGTCGGCTATATAAGGCTATACGCACGAAAATGCCGAGCCGTTTCTTTATGTAATTCAATAACGGTTTCTGAACATCCGCCCTCCTTTACAGGTGGGCTTTTTTTATTTTGTTAAAAGAAAGGAAATTTGTTATGAAAATAAATGAATTTGGGCGTTCAATGATAGAAATGCTTGGTGTTTTAGCAATTATCGGCGTGTTGTCGGTTGGGGGAATTGCCGGCTATACCGAAGCAATGCGCAAATATAAAATGACTAAAACCATAGAGATTTTTAGAGCATCGTTATTTAGATTAATGGAAATAGATCAG
>JAKSUO010000060.1 GCA_024408895.1 Alphaproteobacteria bacterium
GGCACGAAATGCTTTACAAGAAAAAATCAATAAAACTTCCGAGGATGCGGCGCAAGGGAAAATAAATACTTCACTTGTAGAAATGGCACGGTCATTAATGCGTGATAGTTTAAATCAAACAACCTTTTTGAATGAAATTGATAATTTCCGCATAACATCATTGTATGACAATTCTAATGAAAACGATCCAAACCTTCAACCGCAGCATGAAATTCCGTGTGATCACGCTGACTGGAGTGATGATTTACAAAGATATTGGCAACAAGTTGAGGGATATAGAGAAATTTCCAAGAATAATTTGGAGTATAAATTTGCCATTAATAACGCCACAATAAGTTACAAAAATCGCCACGAGGCTGAAGTTAGTGATAATGCCGGTTATGACCTATATGTAAAAATGCTGTCCGAGCCGACAAACATAAATAGAAAAGTTGAGTTTTTGGATACCCTGAAAGAAGAACAGGCCTTGACATTATATGTTGCTTGTATTAATAGCGGACGTATACCGACAGGTAACGTGCCAACTGACTTGTCAAAGATTGACGGGATGGCATCAATTCCTGAGGAGGCAAAACAGATTTTTAGGCAGCGTATGGCTCAAACGCAGTCGCAACAGCAAGTGAACAGAAATTCGCGCCAGCCAACAAATTGTTCGGCGCAGCTAAATTATATTATGCGGTCATATTTGGGACGCTGAAAATTGTCTTTCTGAGATGAGCTTAGAGAGGGGTATTTACAAAAAAATGATAAATGTGTCATAAAAATACAAACTTGTTTATATGACTCAAAAAAGCGGCTTAAAATTGATTTGGTGTTTTTGGAATAATTAATGGATAATAAAACAATATATGCGCTTTCAACTATTTTCGGAAAATCAGGAATCGCTGTTGTGCGTGTTTCCGGTAAAGATGCTTTTTTAATTTTTGAAAAAATGACATTTGTTGATATGAAGAATTTTGCAAGTCGCAAAATGTATCATACACCATTGTTTAATCCCGTTTCACGTGAAACACTTGATAAGTGTCTTATAGTTGGTTTTAAGGCGCCGCACTCGTTTACCGGCGAAGACACGGTTGAAATTAATTGTCATGGCTCAAAAGCTGTGATTCGTAGTGTTGTTGAGGCTTTATCTTGTTTGCCTGATTTCCGTATGGCAGAGCCGGGTGAGTTTTCACGGCGTGCTTTTTATAATGGAAAAATGGATTTAACCGAAGCAGACGGATTGGCTGATTTAATAGACGCTGAAACATCTTTGCAGCAAAAAATCGCCTTAAAACAAATGGGAGGCGGATTGTTAAATTTATATGATTCATGGCGTAATAAGTTGGTTGATATTCTTTCTTATATTGAAGCATATATTGATTTTCCGGATGAAAATATTCCTGAGAACGCTGTATTTAAAATTGAAAACAGTGTTTCCGAACTTGTTGAAGAAATAAAAAAGCATTTACGCGGTAATAATATTAATGAGCGTTTGCGTGATGGATTTAAGGTTGTGATTGCCGGCCCGACAAATGCCGGAAAGTCAAGCTTAATTAATGCAATAGCTAAACGCAATGTTGCGATTGTTTCGGATGTTGCCGGCACAACTCGTGATGTGATAGATGTGTATATTGATTTGCAAGGTTTCCCTATTATCTTATCCGATACGGCTGGTTTGCGTGAATCTGACGATAAAATTGAACAAATCGGAATTAAGCTTGCGCAAGAAAAAATCGCTGAGGCTGATTATAAAATATTTATGTTTGATGCTACAACCGATAAACCGGAAATTTTTAAAAATTATGTAGATAACAGTGAAAATTATGTATTGGTGGCTAATAAAGCCGATAAAATAAATAATACCGAAAAACAATATCTTACAAAGCAAGGTTGTTTACTTGTGTCGGCAAAAAATAATGAGAATGTAACAGCGGTTACAGATAAAATTTCTTCTTATTTTAGTGGGATAATATCTGATAGTTCATCTGAAATAATAACTCGCCGACGTTATAAAGAATCGCTTGAAGAATGCCTTGAAAACTTGCAGAGGTTTAATTTGCAAAAAGAAATTGAGTTGTCGGCAGAAGATATACGTTTGGCTTGTCGCGCTATCGGTAAAATAACCGGCCGTGTTGAAGTGGATGAAATTCTGGATAAAATATTCAGTAGCTTTTGTATTGGAAAATAACACTGTTTTTAAATAGAGATTCGTGTGAACGGTGATTTTAAATTATGAATTTTCCAAAATATGTTTGAAGTACAGTGTATTTAAATTGAAATTTGTTTTGTTTTGTGATTTAGTGTTGCAAAACAACAAAGAGGGTAAAATGGAAAATAAATATGATGTCATTGTTGTCGGCGGTGGTCATGCCGGTTGTGAGGCATGTGCGGCGGCGGCAAGAACCGGCGCAAAAACACTTTTAGTGACACATAAAATTTCAACAATCGGAGAAATGTCATGCAATCCGGCAATCGGCGGATTGGGTAAAGGGCATTTGGTGCGTGAAATTGATGCGCTTGATGGTTTAATGGGGCGTGTTATTGACAAGGCCGGCATACAATTTCGGATGTTAAATCTTTCTAAAGGCCCTGCTGTCCGTGGTCCGCGTGCGCAAGCTGATCGTGATTTATATCGGCAGTATATGCTTGAGGCGTTGCGCTCTGTTGAAAACTTGGAAATCAAAGAGGGTGCGGTTGAAGGGCTTATATTTGAAAATGATAAAGTAAATGGTGTTGTTTTAGCTGATGGGATGAAAATAGCTGCACCTGCTGTAATTTTGACAACCGGAACTTTCTTAAATGGCGTGATGTTTACCGGACATAAAACAACAATCGGTGGTCGTGTCGGTGATGTTTCGTGTGTTGGTATAACACCGTATTTAAAAGAAAAAGGCATAAAAATCGGCCGCTTAAAAACTGGTACGCCGGCCAGATTAAATGCCGATACCATAAATTGGTCAATTTTGGAGCGTCAATCGGGTGATAAAAAACCGTGTCCGTTTTCCTTTTTAACAGAAAAAATCACACAAAATCAAATAGATTGCGGCGTAACTTATACTAATGAACAAACTCATAAAATTATTCGTGACAATTTTTCAAAGTGCGCACTTTTTTCCGGACTAATTACCGGTAAGGGGCCTCGTTATTGTCCGAGTATAGAGGATAAGCTGGTGCGTTTTGCCGATAGAACTTCTCATCAAATTTTTTTAGAGCCTGAAGGGTATAATTCAAACGTTGTGTATCCGAATGGTATATCAACCTCTTTGCCGGAAGATGTGCAAGATGCCTTTATTCATACAATGAAGGGTTTGGAAAATGTTGAGATTTTGCGTTTTGCTTATGCCATTGAATATGATTATGTTGATCCTCAGGAATTAGATCATTGTTTGCAGGTTAAAAAAGTTCCCGGTTTATATTTGGCCGGGCAAATAAACGGAACAACCGGTTATGAGGAGGCGGCCGCTCAAGGGTTGGTTGCCGGTGTTAATGCGGCATTATTTGCTTGTCACACGGGAAAAGAATTTCACATTGATCGCAGTCAGGCTTATATTGGTGTTATGATAGATGATTTAATAACAAAGGGTGTTGATGAGCCGTACAGAATGTTTACGTCACGTTCCGAATACCGCCTTGTTTTACGTTCAGATAACGCTGACGCCAGATTAACGGAGATGGGGTATGAAATAGGGTGCGTTTTCGATGGCAGATACAGTGTATTTAAAGCAAAATTGGCGGAAATTTCAAAATTTGAAGATTATTGCACATCAAAAACGGTATCTTATGCAGAAATAGAAAAACAAGGTCTATCTGTTCGGCATTCCGGTAAAAAGACGCTAAAAGATATTATGGGGCAACCTAATGTTTCACGTGAAACAATTGAGAAAATAGATTCTGAAATCAAAGACATAAAAGATGAAATATACGAGCAAGTTGAGATAGATGCCAAATATTCCGGATATTTGAAGCGAGAATACGAAGATATTAAAGTATTTAAACGAGATGAAAACCTGCAAATTCGTGATGATATTGATTATAGTAAAATAGGTGGTCTATCAACGGAAATGGTTCAACGTTTTGAAGCTGTGAGACCAAAGACAATAGGGGAAGCTTCGCGAATTATCGGAGTTACACCGGCAGCGATAACCGCAATTTTGGGGTATATAAAAAATGCTTAAAGTTCAATCATTCTCATATCATAATCATACAAATTTTTCTGATGGTAAAAACACATTGGAAGAAATGGTGGCACAAGCCAAAAAAATCGGCTTTACCGAAATGGGGGTAAGCGATCATTTAGTTGTTCATAAAAATACTAAACAAAGTCCTTCTTACAAAATATGGTTAAATGAAAAAAGAGAAAACATATACTATTCGGATTTTAAATCAATTTTGCCATTTTACCAAAAACATTGTGATAATATCAGAAAACTTGCAAAAAAAGAAAATTTAAAACTGTATGTCGGTTTTGAAGTTGATTATTTTACATATAGCGGATGGGAAGAGGAGTTAAAAGATTTTCTTGCGCAGCTTGATTATGATTATTTGATTTCGGGAAATCATATGTTTTTTGATGAAAAATGCGAAACCTATGTGGATATTGGACTGTCGGGTGCTTTAAACTTAGATAAGGTTTTAATGAATGAATATCTGCAACGGCATTTTGAGGTTATGAAAAAAGCTGTTGAAAGCGGACTGTTTTGTTTTTTGGCGCATATTGATTATGTTCGTAAATTAGGGGATAATTGTTGCGGGCCAAAAATGTTTATGCAAGAAAAGAAGTCAGTGCTTGACGCTTTGCAAAATAATAATGTGGCGATTGAAGTCAGCACTAAAGGTTTGCGTAGAATCGGAGATTTATATCCGTGTTCAGAGATAATAAATGAAATAGCAAAAAGAGATATCAGTGTTGTTGTAAGTGATGATGCGCATAGCGTAAATGAACTTGGTGCTAATTTTGACGTTGCTGAAAAAGCAATTTCTGCTGCCGGAATAAATCGTCGTTTAAAGTTTTAGAATCTGGTTAATAAGCAAGATATTTTGTTGCAAAAATAAAAGAATCTTTTAATCTCATAGATAATGAGGATGAAATGGATATTATTGCAGAGTTAAAATCATATAATGTTTCACGTGAAACAATCCGCAAATTGGAAGATTTTGTGGATTTATTGACGCAATGGAATGAAAAAATGAATTTGGTCAGCAAAAATTCTCTGCCTGATGTTTGGACGCGTCATGTGTTGGATTCTATTCAACTGTCCGCTTATTTTTCCGATAGGGATAGATTTATTGTTGATATCGGTAGCGGTTCTGGTTTCCCGGGGGTTGTTTCGGCCATTGTGCTGCAAGAAAAAAATCCTCAAGCAAAAGTTGTTTTGGTGGAAAGTATAACTAAAAAAACGCTGTATTTAAACTCTGTTTGTACGGATTTAGGATTAAATAATGTTTCTGTGATAAATAACAGGGTTGAAAACATTGTATTTAAAGATGTTGATGTCATAACGGCGCGTGCCGTGGCATCCTTGGATGTTTTGTTAAAATATGCCGCTAAAATCGGTGGAAAACAAACAAAACTTTTGTTATTGAAAGGCAAATCGTATGTTGACGAGGAAAATGTAGCAAAAGAACATTGGCGTTATAACTGTGAAACTGTTAAAAACAAATATAGTGATGATGGTGTTATTATGAAAATTACGAACATAGGGACAAAAAAATGAAGATAATTTCTATTGCAAACAGAAAAGGTGGTGTGGGAAAAACCACGACAACCGTAAATATTGCAACCGCGTTGTCTGCCGTAGATAAGCGCGTTCTGGTAATAGATTTTGACCCGCAAGGCAATGCTACAACATCTATGGGATTATCCAAGAAAAAAGAGCAGTATTCATCATATGATGTACTTGTCGGTAATTGTTTGGCGCAGGCGGCCGTGTTGAAAACCGAACTTCCACGCTTTGATATCATTCCGTCATCGCCTGATTTAGCTGCTGCCGAAATAGAATTGGTTGATGTTGAAAATAGGGAATATGTTCTTCAAAATGCCTTGAAAAAACTTTCTGAGCGGTATGACTATATTTTGATAGATTGTCCGCCTTCTTTGAATTTGATAACAATTAATGCTCTTGTGGCGTCAACATCGGTTATTGTTCCGCTTCAATGTGAATTTTTGGCGCTTGAAGGCCTTGCCGATTTAATGAAAAATATTAATGCTATTAAGCGTAATTTTAATCCTGATTTGAAGTTGCAGGGTATTGTTTTAACTATGTACAGTCGTCAAAATAATTTAAGTAAGATGATTGAAGCTGATGTTCGTAAATATTTCGGTGATAAGGTTTATCAAACGGTTATACCGCGGAGCGTTAGAATTGCCGAAGCTCCGTCATTCGGAAAACCGATTTTAATATATGATTTTAAATGTGCTGGCGCACAGGCTTATATTGCCTTGGCAAAAGAGTTTTTGAAAAGGGAAAAGGAGTTATAGTAAATGAATAATAAAAAATTCGGTTTAGGACGCGGTTTGGAGGCGTTGCTTGGTGAGGAAGACGCTGATTTCGGATTAGATAAAAGCAAAGATTATTTTATTGAGAACACTGTATTTAAAAACGAAAATTCTAATGAAATAGATATTGAAGCCATTGTTCCGTGTCGTTTTCAACCGCGAACGGAATTTAATGCCGAAGCCTTGGAAACTTTAGCTTCTTCAATAAAAGAAAAAGTAGTGCATGTGAAAAATGAAACTATTGAAAAGTATGGTGTAGTTTCTTCACAGGTTGCAGAGGAAATGGCCAAAAACGGACGAGAGCTTTTGGATGTTGATATATGTCTATCGGTAACTGGTAATGCAGGGCCTACTTGCGAACCTGGGGGAAAGCCTGTTGGTTGTTTTTATGTTGGTTGCGCGACTAAGGATTCTGTACTAGTTGAAGAATATAACGTTTCAGGAAGTAGAAGTGAAATTAGAGAGACTGCAGTAACAAAAATGAAAAATATTGTTACTGAAGTAAAAATATAATTTTCATCCCATTTTAAACAAAATGTTGGAATTGTTAAGTAGGAGGAAATTATGGCAAAAAATACAAAACAAACAAATCTAATTGACGATGTTTTAGCTGAAATTGAAAGAAATTTCGGCAAAGGAAGCGTCATGAAACTTGGTGATCGCCCAACAGTTGATGCTGATGCGATATCTTCAGGTTCTTTACTTATCAATGACATTTTAGGCGTTGGTGGGTATCCAAAAGGAAGAATTATTGAAATTTATGGACCTGAAAGCAGTGGTAAAACAACATTAGCTTTACATGCGATT
>JAKSUO010000061.1 GCA_024408895.1 Alphaproteobacteria bacterium
GTCGATAATAGACGCGGGAGGAGCGGATAAAAAGGGGGGTGCTAAAGATGTGTATGTGGCAGAAGTGCACGGGGTGTGTGTCGATAATGGTGGTGAAAAAAAAAAAAAAAGCGGTCTTATTAAACAGGTTTTATGCACAAATTCGCATATTAATGCTTTGAAATATCAAGGCGATTTTGTAAAAGTGTACGACATATCCTCGGTAATTCTTGAAGGCCTTGCTCTATAAATTCAAGCGCTTTATCTATTTGCGATTTTTGGTATCATCGGATAATTTTGTTTGACATCCATAGTTTTATGAAATATAGATTTTTTAACGGTCTGAATATATGAACTTGAGGATGCCATGCCAAAAGTATCCATAGTGATTCCGGTATATAATACCGAGAAGTTTTTGGTGCGCTGTTTAAATAGCGTATTGTGTCAGTCTGTGCCTGATGTAGAGATTATATGCGTCAATGACGGTTCAACAGACGGCAGTTTGGCAATATTGCAAGAATACGCGGTAAAAGACAACCGTGTTAAGGTAATTTCTCAAGAAAATAAAGGCCAGTCGGCGGCACGCAATCGGGCGTTGCGTGCAGTGAACGGTGAATATGTGTTCTTTTTGGATTCCGATGATTTTATCCACTCGCAAACGCTGGAAATTTTGCTCAAAACCGCTCATAAAAGCGGATGTTCAGTGGTTTCAACCGAAAAAGTGAAGATTTATGACGGCAATAATCCGTATAATGCGGATAATGTTTCATATTGCGTTCATCAAAAACCGCTGGAACATATTTTAAGCACAAATATCGCCTCAAGTTCGGTAGTTTGGAATAAGCTGTATAAAGCTGATTTGGTAAAAGATTTTTTGTTTGTTGAAGGCATATATTTTGAAGATTGGCCATGGACAACGTGCTTGTTTGCCAAGATAAAAGAGTATGCAAGTGTTCCATACGGGCTGTACGGATATAATAACGACAATGAATCAACAATGCGCAGCAGTTTTACCGTGCGCAAAATTAATGATTATGCAACGGGGATTAGAAAAGTTCAGGCTTTTTTTGCTAAGTCGGAATATTCTGCTCAGTGGCCACTCGTGCGTTCTAAGCGAATTTCAGCCTCGTTGAAAATGATGATAAATAAAACATATCACGAAAAAAACGGACAGCCGGCGCTAGATAAGCATTTGTTTGCGGTGCTTAAATCTTTGCATTTGGCGCAGAGTTTTAAATATGGCGAATTGCCGACAAGAGTTTTGTTGCGAATTTTTAGAATTTGGGGGAGGAATTTGGTGAAATGGTAAAGATTAGCATTATTGTGCCGGTTTATAATGTGCAAGGATATTTGGGAAAATGCTTAAACAGTTTGATTGCTCAAACACTAAAAGATATAGAAATAATATGCGTTAATGACGGATCTACAGACGATTCACTTACCATACTCAATTTTTTTGCTTTTAAGGACAAACGCATCAAAGTCATTGACCAAGAAAACAGCGGACCGGGGGTGGCTCGTAACAACGGCATGAAAGCCGCAAACGGAGAATACATAGGTTTTGTTGATCCTGATGACTGGGTTAAAACCGATATGTATGAGAAAATGTATAATCAAGCAAAAAACTTGGATTCGGATATTGTTATTTGCGATTATGTAAAGTATCAAGAATGGACCGGTAAACTTTGGAAACCGGACTTTTTCCTGTATGCCATAAACTATACCCAAGACAATCCGATAAGTATGGCACCTAATCAACAAGTTATCTACGAAAAATTGCTATCTACATTACTTATTTCACCTTGTTATTCATGGAATCGCTTATATAAGGCCTCTTTCTTAAAAAATAACAATATACATTTCTCTGATAAGAAATGTTATGAAGACTGCATATTTATACTAAAAAGCCATACTTTAACGCACCGCATATCATACATAGCGTATAATGGTTATTATTATCTTCTTCGCAAAACCTCTATATTAAGAAGTTTTAATAAAAGATACTATGATTTATTTGATGCTATTGAATGTATGACCAAATTTTTACAAAAACAAAATTTGTTACAGCAATTAGATTTAAACTTACATTATTTTAAGGTGATGAATTGCGTCTGGACATACAATAATTTACCTGAATCTGACAGAAAAGAATTTGTATTTTATGTTAAACAGCGTCTTAGCGCAAAAGAATATCATTCATTCTCAAAATACTTGAAAATTCGTTTCAAAGACAAGATTAAAAACATTTTAGGCAAATATATTTCTATTTCAAAACAACCTCGACATTATGTATTTAAGATATTTAAACTGAAAATAAAAATCAAGCGTCGTTGTGGGCGTTTGGGTGCGGAGCAATATTATATAAACTTGGTTCGCAAAAACTATAAAAAATATCCTAAAGATACATATTTGCTGTTTGATTGTTTGCATGATGTGAGCGTAGAGGCAATCGATGCTTATTCATTGTTTGAAAAAATGCGGAAAAAAGGTATTCCGGCGTATTATGTTGTGCGCAAACAAACCGCATTATATCAAAAATTGGCAGACGAAAACAAGTTGGATTACGTAATTGTGTTGAATTTTTCTACCCGCACTCATCCGAACGAATTTATGCAAAAAATACATCAAGTTTTATACAGAACAAAGTGTGTTTTAACCTCATTTGGCGAAAATTCCGGAACAGTTGACCTATTTTTCAAACGTCACCCGTCGTGGAAATATGTTTTTCTTCAACACGGCACGATTTTTATGAAAGAAAGTGTGTTGTATAATGGTTATCTTTATCCGGAAAAGTTTGATAAATTTCTCGTATGTTCCGACCGAGAGGAAAACTTATTTAAGAAATATGACTTTCCTGCTGAGAAACTTATAAAAGTAGGATTACCACGATGGGACTTACTCAAAAAGTTACCCAAACCTAAAGAAAAAAGTATTTTACTTATGTTAACTTGGCGGAGGATGCAACCATTCCAATTTGAACAATCGCTTTACAAGCAAAATTTATTAAAATTGATACATAACGCAAAATTGAAAGAATATTTAAAACAAAATAACATTTCTTTCTATTTTGCACCGCATCACGCTATTTGGGGAAATACCGGTATAAACTTTAATGTAGTCGATGATAATATAAAAATTGTTGAGCAGGGAGCTGTTTCAAAATATATAAAACGATGTTCTTGCCTTATAACCGATTTATCGTCAGTGGCTTTTGATTTTATGTTTCAAAACAAACCTGTTGTATTTTATATTTTAGACAGAGATGACCCTGTTTTAGGGCGTTTTGATGCAGTAGATTTAAAAAGATTCCATTATAAAAGATTTATTCTTCCCGACGTCTTTTTTGATGAAGATGCGGTGGTTAATCGTATTATTGAATATTGCGAAAACAATTTCAAAATTGATGATTACACGCGAGAAATCTATGATTCATTCTTTTATTCTAAAGAAAATATTCGAGAGCAACTCATAGAAAAGTTGGAGCAAATATGTCCAACGCAACAGAATGGTAAATCCGCATAAACATACAAAAAAAGGAAGGTTTAACACCTTCCTTTTTTGTGAAAGATAGGAGGATTTTAATCTTCCATAACGTCTTCTTCCGTTCCGTCCGTAATCATTTCTGTTGTTAAATGACCGGCATCGGCGCGGATTTTGCTTTCAATTTCATCGGCAATTGCCGGATTTTCTTTCAAGAAATTCTTGGCGTTTTCGCGACCTTGGCCGATTTTCTCGCCGTTATAAGAGAACCACGCACCGGCTTTATCAATAATGCCGGACTTCACGCCTAAATCAACAAGCTCGCCGGTTTTGGAAATACCTTCGCCGTACATAATGTCAAAATCAACAGTTTTGAACGGAGGCGCAACTTTGTTCTTAACAATTTTAACGCGGGTTTGCGAACCGATAATATCATCTTTGTCTTTAATTGCGCCGATACGGCGGATATCAATACGCACCGAGGCATAGAACTTGAGCGCATTACCACCGGTTGTTGTTTCCGGATTGCCGAACATAACACCGATTTTCATACGAATTTGATTGATGAAAATAATCAGAGTGTTTGAACGAGCCACCGTAGCTGTTAATTTTCGCAGAGCCTGACTCATTAAGCGCGCTTGCAAGCCCATATGCGAATCACCCATTTCACCCTCAAGTTCGGCCTTTGGAACCAACGCGGCAACCGAATCTACAACCATAACATCAATAGCGCCGGAACGTACCAGAGTGTCGGCAATTTCAAGCGCTTGCTCGCCAGAGTCCGGTTGAGAAATCAGCAAATTTTCCACATCAACGCCAATTTTTTTGGCATAAGCCGGATCCAAGGCGTGTTCAGCATCTATAAAAGCACAAGTGCCGCCTTTTTTTTGCGCTTGTGCAATGACACTTAAAGCCAAAGTCGTTTTACCGGAGCTTTCCGGTCCGTATATTTCCACAATACGTCCTTTCGGCATACCACCAATTCCAAGCGCGATATCAATACCGAGCGATCCGGTTGAAATTGCTTCAATATCAATGTTGGTGTTTTGCCCCAAACGCATAATAGAGCCTTTGCCGAAAGCACGTTCTATTTGGCTTAAGGCTGCTTCCAATGCTTTATCTTTTTCCATGTGTTTATCCTTATTTTAAAGTTACTTTTTTCCTTTATCGGGCATTTTGTTTAAAAATTCAAATAAAGAATAATTTTATCCGCTGAAATGTATATTGTTCTAAATTTGTTCTTTTTGCAAGAACTTTTTTGTTTATATAAATAAAATGTGTGTGTTTTTTATTGTAAGGTATGCTAACAAAGGAAAAGCGGAGGGATAGATGTTGAAAGAAGCATACGAACTTTTAAAAGAACAGTATAATGCCTGCCGGCAAATTGTGGCGCGTGATGAATACTATTTGCATTTTGCAAAAGAAAAATGGCGTCATTCCCTGCAGGTTATGGGAGCCGGCAATTATTTGGTACGTCATATAGAATCTTTGCAAAATCAATCTTCCGATTATATTGAACTTGTAAAAACAGCCGTATTGTTGCACGATGTTTGCCGCTTTTCCGAAATTGTGCATTTGCATCATGGCGTGAAAGGGTATAATCATGGTGTTGCCGGCAGTGAACTTTTAAAAAATATGCCACGCTTTATGGATATTCGTATTTGGCTGCCGATTAAACATCATGGACATATGATAGAAGATTTATACGCAGATAAAGAATATCAAAGCATTAAAGATAAAAAATTGCAAAAAGCGGTTGAAGAAATTTGTTTTATTATTCGTGATGCCGATAAAATTGCAAATTTGCATATGCTGGCGGAAGAGCCCGATATGCGCTCTTTGTTTTTTGGCGAAGAAAATTTTAAAGAAGGATTGGTGAGTGACGGAGCTAAAAAAGAGGCACTAAGCGGCGTAGTTGTCGGACGCGAATATCGCAACAACCGCACATCGTCTTTGGTGACATATTTGTCGTGGTATGCGGATATAAATTATCGTGCTGCGATTGACTATTGCCAAAAATTAGGCACTACGGATAAGTTGCTTTCCATGTTTAATCAATTATGTACAGACAAGGAATTTTCCGTTAGCTATACCGAAGTTATTTTGAAAATGCTTAAAGAAAAGGCATATTTATCATAGTTTTTCGGTTGTTTTATGCTTCAATGTGCTTGGTCTGTACCAAAGATGTTTTTTGCTTTTAAAGTCTTCTAATGCGGCGGTGATGATAGCTCCGGATAGGACAACCGTCCACCAAGAATACATCCATACCAACATAATCGGCACGGCAGCAAGTGCGCCGTATAGGGTTTTGTATGTCATATTCAAATTCAAAAAATAGCCAAAGCCGATTCGCAAAATCAACATGCAAATAAAGGCGACACCTGCCCCCCACAAGGCATTTAGAAATTTGATTTTGCGGTTTGGCACTACAATATACGAAAGAACTAAAACGCAAAACGTAAAGAAGTTAGGCAGAATAATTGTTGTTATTATTGAAAAACCGGCAAAGTGTTCCGGTCTAAAGTATTTAAGTGTCAATAAGTATCCTTTAAGCGAGAATGCTGTTCCCAAAAGCAAAGGGAACAAAGTGATGAGAGTCCAATACATAGTGATTTTTGTGGATAAACGGCGAGGTTTTTTAACTTTGAAAATGAAATTAAAACTGTTTTCAATGGTGTATAAAAGTAAAATTGCCGTCAAGGCCAAACCAACCACTCCGATTGAGGTCAGCTTAGTTGAAGCACCGATAAATTCTTGTAAATATTGTTCTAAGTTTTCGCCGAAATCGGGTACAAAGTAATGTATCAAAAAGTCCTGCACCTGAGCACGGATATCGGCATACATCGGAAATGCCGCAAAAATTGCCAACGCAATTGCCAACAACGGAACAACCGCAATCAGAGTTGTGTAGCTTAAAGACGAAGCAACGCTTAATATCATGGTTTCACGAATTCTGGTTCGTAAATAACGCATAAATATTCTGCTGTATCGTTTAATCTCGTGGAGTTTTTGTATTTGCATCATTTCACAACTTTCAAAAAAAGATTTACAAATGAAATAAATTTGTATATGCCTCTCAACAGTAACATACTTCCAAAATATGAAGTAGTCTAGCAAATTTTAATATAAAGGATTAATAAAATGGCCGCAGAGAGACTTATGGCTGGTAAAAAAGGTTTAATTATGGGTTTGGCAAATGACAGATCCATAGCATGGGGAATTGCCCAAGCCCTTAACGAACACGGAGCTCAAATTGCTATTTCATATCAAAATGACATATTGGCTAAAAGAGTTAAGCCTTTGGCTGAACAATTGAATAACCCGCTTTTAATTCAATGTGATGTAACGGATAGCACATCTGTTGAAGCATGCTTCAAAGAATTGAGCGAAAAGTGGGGAAAGTTGGACTTTGTTGTGCATGCTATTGCTTTTTCGGATAAAGAGCAGTTAAGAGGACGCACGATTGATACAACGCTGGATAATTTCTTGAATACAATGCACATTTCGTGTTATTCATTTTTGGAAGCTTGTCGTTGCGCTTCGCCGATTATGAACGAAGGCGGTTCAATACTGACCTTAACATATTTAGGTTCGGAAAGAGTGTTGCCGAATTACAATATTATGGGGGTTGCTAAAGCAGCATTAGAAGCGGAAGTTCGATATGCGGCCGCTGATTTAGGAAGTTTAGGTATTCGCGTGAATGCTATTTCCGCAGGGCCGATTAAAACGTTGGCTTCTGCCGGAATCGGCGATTT
>JAKSUO010000062.1 GCA_024408895.1 Alphaproteobacteria bacterium
GTTAGACCACAATCACGCACGAAAATATTGGCCGACTATGTCGTTGCACATTTATCACAACAACCGGTACGTCTTTTAGATTTGAATAAATGCAATTTAAAGTATGCCGATGATGCTTTTTTGCGCAAAAAAAGTGAGCTGCTTTCTTCGGGGAATTGGGATAATCCGCTTTTTGCTTATGCCAAAGAATTTTCTGAAGCTGATAATATTGTTATTGCAGCTCCGTATTGGGATTTTTCTTTTCCGGCCTTGTTAAAAATGTATATAGAAAATGTGAATGTGAGCAAAATTACCTTTGATTATTCCGAAACCGGAGATGTTATAAAACTTTGTAAAGCAAAAAACTTGTATTATGTGACAACTAAAGGCGGATATAACTCAGACGATTATGGATATAAATATATAGAGGCATTGTGCCATCATTTGTACGGAATCAAAAATGTGTATTTGATAAAGGCTGAAGGACTGGACGTGCGCGGAAATGATGTTGATGAAATTATGCAAAACGCAAAAGAAGAAGCTGATAAAATTATCAGACAGAGTGATTTATAAATGATGTAGAAAAATTGCTGCGAGCGGATTTTTTATTTGACATTAGGACGGGAATTTGCTAAAACTCTTTGCAGTTGAGGGGATATAGCTCAGTTGGGAGAGCGACAGGTTCGCAATCTGTAGGTCAGGAGTTCGATCCTCCTTATCTCCACCAATTATAATTAACTCCCTGTAATAGGGAGCTTTTTTATGACTAAAATAAAATAGTTTTAATACCGCTCATAGTTGGGCGTTTTTTTATTTTAAACATCTTCAGACTAAGCGACTTTGTTTATATGAAATAATACGATGATAAAAGTGGTGATTTATGATTTATGCCGAAAAAATAAAAATAGGCTTTATAAAAACATATTTGTCGCATAATGTATATTATGTATAGTTTTACCTGGGGAAACCTGAAAAAAAACGCCTTATATTTACTTTATTATAATATTGAGGCTTTGATCAGTTGTTTGGTGTATGTATGTTTCGGTTGATTAAATAATTGTTCCGTTGAACCGGTTTCCACAACTTTTCCATTTTGCATAACCATAATTTTATGAGAAATTGCACGCACGGCATTCATATCATGTGAAATAAAAATATATGACAGATTAAATTTTTGTTGCAGATTTTTTAATAATTCAATGACCTGTGCTTGAATTGTAACATCCAACGCCGAGGTCGGCTCATCTAATATTACAACTTGCGGACGGATTACCAATGCGCGCGCTAAAGCAATTCGTTGACGTTGACCGCCGGAAAACTCGTGCGGATATTTTGGTAAAACATCTTCGTTTAATTCAACTTCTTTTAGAATTTGCAATACCCGCTCTCGCTGATTTTCTTTAGATAAATCAGGAAAATGCACATTCAGGCCTTCACAGATAATATCATATATATTCATACGTGGATTCAATGAGTTATATGGGTCTTGAAAAACAATTTGTATATCTTTGTTATGAAGATGGTGTTGATCATACAATAAGTTTTCGTTATAATAAAATTCGCCGCTGTGCTTAACCAGATTAACCATAGAAAGAGCCAGTGTTGTTTTACCGGAGCCGGATTCTCCGACAATACCAAGCGTTTCGCCGCTTTTGAGCTTAAAACTAATATGATCTACCGCTGTTAATTCTTGCAAAACTTTACCGAAAAAGCTTTTTTTGAGTGCAAACTTAACGGTTACGCCATCGCCTCTAAAAATACATTTATTTTGTTTTTTATTTTGCAAATTCAATAATAAATTTGATGATATTCATTTTTTAGTATAACTGTGGCGCGGGCAATTAAAAATTTCTTCAGACGGTCCGTATTCCACAATTTTTCCCTGATACATAACCGCAATATTATCGGCAATTTTATGCACTAATCGCAGATTATGGCTGATGAAAATAATCGCCATATTCAACTTTTGTTTCAGTTCAAGCAGCAAATCAATGATTTGTTCTTGAATAGTTACATCAAGCGCAGTTGTCGGCTCGTCAGCAATCAAAATCTTCGGATTGTTGGCTATTGCCATGGCAATCATTACTCGTTGACGCTGCCCCCCGGATAATTCAAACGGGTATGCGTTCATCTTTAATTCAGGTTGAGGTATTTTAACGGCTCTTAAAAGTTCTAAAGTACGCTGTCTAATTTGTTTGTTAGTCATATTTTTTTGGTGCAACCGCAAACTTTCCGCGATTTGTGCGCCAACCTTATGTAACGGATTTAATGAAGACATCGGTTCTTGAAAGATGAAAGATATTTCATTGCCGCGAATTTTTTGAAACTGTTTATCATCCAATCCTATCAATTCTTTATTATTGAATTTGATGGAAGATTCTGCGCTATGATAGGCCTTAGGGTATGGCAATAAGCCGAGAACGGACAGTGCCGTAACTGATTTTCCGGAACCGGATTCTCCAACAATTCCTAATATTTTTCCTTCATTTAAACTCAAGGAAACATCTTTAACCGCTTGAAAAATAGTATTATCACGCCGCTTAAAATAAACCGATAGATTTTTTATAACCAATCCGCTCATCAGCTGTTTTTCCTTGTGTCAAAAACATCACGAATACCCTCACCTATAAATATAAGCATAGATAACATTCCGGATAAGACAATGAAAATACTGCACCCAATCCACGGCGCTTGCAAATTATCTTTCCCTTGTCGGACTAAATCTCCAAGTGATGGATAATCTGTCGGTAATCCTAAACCGAGAAAGTCTAAAGCACTCAAAGAAGTGATTGATTCAGCCATAATAAACGGGATAAAAGTGACGGATGTGACTAACGCATTCGGTAAAATATGGCGGAACATAATGCGAAAATTGCTAACTCCCAGTACTTTCGCCGCCTTAACATATTCAAAATTGCGTAAACGTAAAAATTCCGCCCGCACCATTCCGGTCAATCCCGTCCATGAAAAAAGCAATAATATCAGCAATAAACTCATAAAAGTCGGCAAAAACACACTGGCTATAATAATCAGTATGAATAATTGAGGTAAAGAATCCCAAATTTCTATTAATCTTTGTAAGATAATATCTGTTTTTCCGCCGAAATATCCTTGTATTGCGCCAATCAAAATGCCGATTACCGAAGAAATTACTGTTAATAAAAAGGCAAATATAACCGATAGACGAATACCATACAGTAATCTCGCAACAATATCCCGCCCCTCCTCGTCTGTGCCAAGCCAGTGTTTGGCATCCGGTGCGGAAGGTGTCGGTCCGGTCAGGTAATAATCAACAGTGTTGTATGAGTAAGGAATAATCGGTTTAATCATCCAGCCGTTGTTTTCTATATTCTGTTTGATAAGTTTATCGTTATAATCAGCCGGGGTTGGAAAGTTTCCACCGAAAAACGCGTCGGTGTATTGTTTGAAAATGGGAAAATAGTAATTGTTTTTATACTTTATTATCAATGAGTTATTATTTGCAATTAATTCTGAAAATAAAGATAAAACAAAAATAATCAAAAACAATATCAATGCGTATTTGGCTCGCCCGTTGTTGAAAAAAATTGTGATTTTCTCTTTTAATTGCATCGTGCCTACTTTTCAAAAACTTGAGCATTCAATTCAATATCAGATAAATCAACGTCGCCCAATCCGAAATCTTCATCTAATGTATTGATGTCTTGAACAATAAGCTCTTTGTTATCAGAGTTTTGCGCATTGATTAACACCCACTTTTTATACCACTTATTAAACATCGGTATCATATCTTTATGCAGATTAGCAGATAGATAATCAAGATCGCGGTCTATTTCCTGCATTATTTTATGATGAATATTCACGTTAAATTTGTGGCATCTTGTTGTTTTATATAGATATTCGCCCAAAATCCCTTTTGTTGAACATATTTTATCATCAGTTGAAAAATTTTTATTGTGCTTGCTATAAATAGCCATTGTTACAACATTGTTAGTCATAAAGTTGTTTTTAATATTTTCATTTTCGGCGGCGTAGTACTTAAAGTTATTTACGCCCGAAATGCCCTGCATAATAACAACGGTATTATCCAACAAATTTTCTTGTTTTAACTGTGAAATAAAATATTCCAACTTTCCGAATAAACAACGCGTTTGTTGCAAATACGCCTGTTGTCGTTTTTCGGTATAATCATTTTTTATCCAAGGTAAATTAACCATATTCAGCCATTTATCGCGTGGTTTGATGTGGCAAAATTCATCATATATATACATATCCGATGGCATATCAATAAATACGAAATAAGCCTGTTTACCGCTGTCTTCACGAACGTTTTGTAACAATACATCAAACGTTTTTACCGAATTAACAACATAAAGATTGTTATAATTTACCCCAATCAACGGCATATTATCAACATTTACAAAGATGTTTAATAGATTGTACGCAAATGTCATATTATTGAAAATATTGAAACTTGAAAGCCATTCTATGAATAAAATTTTTGCTTTTTCCACCGGGGATTTGATATCATAAATATTTGTCGGTTTATTGATTTTTTCCATACATCTGTTCACGTTATATTTGTGTTTGCTGTGGCACATATCAAAATCTCGTGATTTATATGCGGAAACTTGGAAGTTATTTTTATGGAAAATATCATATAATTCGTTATTTTTAAGATAAATATATTCGTTATTTAGATTATGAAATCGCCAATATTCGTGTAATATCTTATTTTTGAGAATATGCTTTTCGTTATTTTCCTCAGAAGAAGGATTAAGATTACTTATCATATTGTCTAAATAATTTTCGGACAGATTATATGCCTTTGTGTAGAGCTTGAATTTATTTTTTTGCAAAAAGCCTTGCATAATTTTTTGCGTTTTATCCGCTTCCATTCCGGATATGGTTGACAAATACTGATAAGAAACTAAATTGGGAAACATAAAATATATAAAACGTTTCCCCTTAAATGGAAAATTTTTTTGAGTGTTGTGGGATTCTAAATATTCGTATTCAGTGTTCGTTGTGTGCATATATTCCCAATATACGTTAAAAAACATAATAACAATGAGAAAAACAGATAAAATTTTATATATGAGGCGGTTTTGCGCTAATACGGCAAATGTTATTCCGCAAAATACAAAGCCTAATACTATATAAAGCGGAATGACATTGTTTCCGATATTAATATTTTGCACTGCTTGCGAAAATTGATTAAACAGGATAAGAATAAACCCGAGAGAAAACAAAGCTGCCACAATATATCTGAGTGTGCGATACTTATGCAAAAAGTATACCAATAAGCTCACAATTACTGCTAAAAACAGCAAAACAAGCGATACTTCCGGGATTGGAAAAATTGAGTTGTTAAATACTTTCAAATTGCCGGAACCGGCAAACAAAATGAAATCTGTTGCCGATAAAAAGAAAATAAATAAGAATATCAAAATTCCTTCAATAAGATTGATATTTATCCCTTTTACCGGTATGCCATTGCGCGAAAATCGACCTTCAAAATCATGCTTCAAAGGAGAAATTGTGCTTTCCGGCATATTTGATTCATTTCTGTGCATTATATATTATCCAATTTTTCCTTAACCAATTTGTTCACAATAGACGGATTAGCTTTACCTTGCGACATCTTTAATGTTTGCCCGACAAACCACCCCATCAAATTAATTTTACCGTTTTTATATGCTTGAACATTATTCGGATTTGCGGCTATTACTTCATCTATGATTTTTTCTATGGCTAATGTATCTGTTACTTGTTTTAAGCCTTTTTCTTCTACAATTTTTTCCGGATTTTCGCCGGTTTGCGCCATAATCTCAAATACATCTTTAGCGATTTTTCCGGAAATAACGTCCTTTGTAATCAATTCAACCAAGGCGCCCAAATTTTCCGCACTGACCGGACTGTCTTTTATATCTAAGTGTTTTTTGTTTAACATCGCAAAAAAATCGCTCATCATCCAGTTGGCTACTTTCTTAGCATCGTGGCCGGCTGCCGCCTTTTCAAAAAAGTCGGCAATTTCTTTATTTTCACAGATAACGGCAGCATCATACGGCGTTAATCCCATATCAGATATAAAGCGTTGTTTTTTAGCATCAGGCAATTCAATCATTTCTCGGCGAATATTCTCCACATATTCATCTGTTAAGATGAGCGGAGGTAAATCAGGTTCCGGAAAATAACGATAGTCGTGTGCAAATTCTTTTTTGCGCATCAATTTACTTTCTCCGGTTGTCGGATCAAACTGGCGTGTTTCTTGTTCAATATTACCACCGTTTTCGTAGATTGAAATTTGTCTTTTGGCTTCATTCTCAATGGCTTGCATAACAAATTTAACACTATTAACGTTTTTCATTTCGCAACGAGCGCGCAATTCATCCGCGCCAAACGGACGAACGGAAATATTGACATCACAGCGCATTGAACCTTCATCCATATTGCCGTCACATGTGCCGAGATAACGCAAAACAGAACGAAGCTTTCGTAAAAATGCGCCGGCCTCCTCAGGAGATCGGAAGTCCGGTTTTGTAACAATTTCCATTAAACCAATTCCGGCTCTGTTTAAATCAATAAAACTCTTTGTCGGACTGAGGTCGTGAATTGATTTACCGGCATCTTGCTCAATATGCATTCTTTCAATACCGATATTTTTAACTGTTCCGTCCTCTAAATCAATAGCGACAAATCCTTCTCCGACAATCGGATAACGAAATTGTGTGATTTGATAATCGGTTGGCATATCAGCATAAAAATAATTTTTGCGTGAAAATTCCGAATATTTATTAATAACGGCATTTAAGCCCAAACCGGTTTTAACGGCTTGATGAACACATTCTTTATTTAATGTCGGCAACATTCCCGGCATACCGGCATCAACAAAAGAAACATTAAAATTCGGATCATCACCGAATTCGGTTGAGGCGCCGCTAAAAATTTTAGATTTTGAAATGATTTGACAGTGGATTTCCAATCCGACGACAATTTCCCATTTACCTTTTTGTGTTTCTATACTATAAGTCGCCATTTTCTTTTATTTCCTTTCAAAACCGGCATCAGCTTCCAATTTTGCCGCCACATTGAATATTGTTCCTTCATCAAACGGTTTGCCGATGAGCTGCATGCCAAACGGCAGACCTTCTTCAGACAAGCCTATCGGCAAGCTCATTGCCGGCCATCCGGCCAAATTAACAGCAACAG
>JAKSUO010000063.1 GCA_024408895.1 Alphaproteobacteria bacterium
ATCCGCATTACATGACAACAAAGCTTTTTCGGCATTTTTAGAACCGGCAACACGCAATCTTTCGTGATTGCGAAAGCCTTCTTTGAAAGCACCGCTGCCTTTTTCCGCAAAAAACAGCTCATCATAAATCGGGCTATAAATCACACCTTCGGACAGTATTCCGTTTTCCACCATTGCAACCGATATAACAAATGATGCATTACCGTGTGCGAAATTGGCAAAACCATTAATTGGCGAAACCAAAAAATAGTTTCCGCTTGCCGGAATTTCATCGGTTTTAGACGATACAATCGGATATTCCGGCTTAAATTTACTTAATTCCTCACGAATTGTGTTAAGCACTTTTTCGTGTGATTTAACGGCAAACGTATTATCGCCGTGCACCGAATTTTGTAAATGTTCCAACTCATTAAAATCGCGCGTTAACGCAACGGATGCCTTTTTAACGGCATTAACGATGTTTGTTAATGCAATAGAAAGATATGCCATTATTTTGCTCTTTCAACATAATTAGCTTCGGATGTGCCGACAACGATTTTATCACCGACTCCGATAAACGGCGGAACACCTATGCGCACACCATTATCTAAGATTGCCGGTTTATAAGATGAAGAAACAGTCTGTCCTTTAACAACCGGTTCGGTTTCAACAACCGTGCAAATAACTTGCAACGGTAAATCAACAGAAATAGGTTTGCCATCAATATATGATACTTTAACGTCCATACCATCTGTCAAAAATGGGCGGGAATCACCCAACAAATCAGACGGCATTGTAAATTGCTCAAACGTATCGGATTCCATAAAGGTTAATCCGGTTGCATCTTCAAACAAAAACTGACAATCTCTGGTTTCTACCATCAATTTTTCAACAGTGTCTTCCGATCTGAAACGTTCATTGGTTTTTGTTCCTTCCTCAACGCTCTTCATTTCAACCTGCATAAACGCACCGCCTTTACCCGGTTTGATGTGTACAGATTTTGTAACAGTCCACGGTTTTCCCTTATATTCTATTACCCATCCGATTCTGATGGCCCCTGCTAGTTGTTTCATTAAAGTTCTCCTATTCACAATTTCAAAAAGATTATTTTTCCGGCAGAAAATTTTGCCTTTGTGAGCGCAACATAAAAGAATATTTTTTATTTTGCAATACTTTTTTTTGAATGCGACAAAAAAATTGACAAGCAATACGACTATTGATAAATTTCTTTTGCAGACTTTGCCGGAGCATAAAAATATGA
This sequence comes from Alphaproteobacteria bacterium, assembly GCA_024408895.1. Taxonomy (GTDB): domain Bacteria; phylum Pseudomonadota; class Alphaproteobacteria; order RF32; family CAG-239; genus RUG410. The sequence goes on from JAKSUO010000063.1 coordinate 1,241, forward strand.
TTGAGCACATTACAGACAGCGCAGAAATTATACGTCTTTTAAAAGATGAAAAAGCGGAAATTCTTTATGAACGAGCCGATAAACTCAGAAAAGAATATGTCGGAGATGAAGTGCATTTGCGCGGCTTAATAGAATTTTCCAACATCTGCCGAAACAATTGCTTATATTGCGGCATCAGAAAAGATAATCCCCTGTTGAAACGTTATCGTATGACACCGGAAGAATTGATTGAAACTGCTCGCCGTGCTGCCGATATCGGTTTTAAAACTATTGTCATGCAATCGGGCGAAGATATGTGGTTTTCGCAAAAAATTATGTGTGATATTATCACAAAAATCAAAAAATTTGATGTGGCAATAACTCTCAGTATTGGTGAACGTTCGTATGAAGATTATAAAGCTTTTCGCGAAGCCGGAGCTGACCGCTATTTAATGCGTATTGAAACAACCGATCAAAACTTATATCATAAACTTAATCCCAATATGAGTTGGCAACATCGTCACGAGTGCCTGATGATGATTAAAGAACTCGGCTATGAACTCGGTTCCGGTATTATGGTCGGCTTGCCGGAACAAACAATTGAATCAATTGCTGATGATTTGCTGTATTTACAAAATATCGGTATTGATATGGCCGGCATAGGCCCGTTTATTCCGCATGCACAAACACCACTCAAAAATACCAGCGGCGGCACGCTTGAACTGGCTCTCAAAACTATGGCGGTTATGCGAATAATGTTACCGGATATCAACATTCCGGCAACAACCGCTATGGAAAGTTTGCACCCCGAAGGTCGCATTTACGCTTTGCAATGCGGGGCGAATGTTGTTATGCCAAATGTCACTGACAGTGAATTTCGCCGTTTATACGAGTTATACCCAGGGAAAACAGGCATTGACGACACCCCGCAACAATGTCATTTTCATATTGGAATGAAAATCGCAAACATAGGACGCACCATTGGTTTGAGCTATGGCGGACACAACGGACGCCTGCCGCAAAAACCTGGAATATAAACTTTTGTAACAATCCGAAATATATTTTTAAAAGTAATTTATATAAAAGTGTGATATATCTGCGTTAATAAATTTGTACACTTAAATAAAGGATCATTTATGACAAATAACATTAAAGTTGCCGTTATCGGCGCCGGAATGATGGGTAAAAATCACATCAAAACATACAAAAATATGCAAGGAATTGAATTGGTCGGCGTATATGACGTTTTTCCGGAAGCGTCCAAAGCAGCCGCCGAAATGTTCGGCATTAAAGCTTTTTCCTCAATGGAAGAAGTGGCAGCAAATGTTGATGCCGTCAGCGTTGTAACAACTTCCGTCACCCACGCTGATGTCGGAGAGTTTTTTATGAACAAGGGTATTCACTGTATGATGGAAAAACCTTTGGCAACAACAGAAGAAGGCTGTATGCGTTTGATTAATGCGGCAAAAAATAATAATGTTGTTTTAATGGTCGGCCACATTGAAAGATTTAATCCGGCTGTTGAGCAAATGGGCAAACTTTTGTCTGATACATCAAAAATCCGTTCCTTAACTGCCCAACGTATGTCTGCGGCAAGCGGACGCATTACCGATGTTGATGTTGCAATGGATTTAATGATTCATGACGTGGAAGTAATTATGTCGCTAGTTCAATCTCCGGTTATCAATGTTCAAGCTGCATCGGTCAAAACTAAAGAAAGCCCGCAAGGAAAGGATTATATTTCTGCGTTGCTAGAATTTGAAAACGGTGCAACCGCCAACATTACGGCCAGCCGTATTACACAATCGCGCGTTCGGACACTGGCCGTAACAACCGATACAAACTATATTGATTTGGATTTTATCAATCAAAGCATCAACGTCCATGCACAAGGCCGTATGCCGTACGTTAATCAGGAAGATATCCCGGAATGGATGAATTACGGTTTAAAAGGCAGTGTGGAACAATTGTTTATTCCGACAAATCAACCATTACAAGCCGAATTAACTCACTTTATCAAATGCGTTAACGGCGAAGCCACCCCTCGTGTCAACGGCGAACAAGCCTTAGCGGCATTACGCGTAATTTGGAAAGTTGAAGAAAAACTCGGTCTGCTAGGCAATCAACTCACTGGTGTCTATTCCGAAGTAAAAGTTGCTTAATTTTTTAAGAAATCAACACATAAAAGCACCAGAATCATAAATGGTGCTTTTATGCGTTTTTGAATTACAAATTTATCCGTACAATGCGGCATTTTCATCTTGACGAGCACCTAAAATATGCTATTTTTACAAAGGTTAGAAAAGAGAGTATATGATGAGTGAAAAGATAATAGTATGGGATTTGGATAACACCTTGTACCGCGAAACACCTGAATTTCACGATTTATTGGATAAAATAACCGCCGAAGCGGCGATTTACGATTTGAAGTTAAATATGGATTTTGAAACCGCTAAGGCTTTAGTGTCCGAATCATACCGCATATATCGTGACGGCGGTGCTATTTTTGTTGAAAAATACGGGTTATCCGAAAAAGACCTTTTTGATGCCTACCACAAACGCAAAGAAGAATGCCTTTTTCCTATAAAGCCATACAAAAATTTTCTCACCGCATTGAAAAAGCTCAAATGTCCGCAATACATTCTTTCTACCAGTTCTTTTAATGCCTGCCGGGCAATTTTACAACACATCGGTTTATATGATTTTTTCAAAGACAAATTTTATTCCGTAGAACAATTTGATTGCTATAAGAAAAACGAAAATTCCGATGTTTACCTGAAATTTTGCAACACAATAAAAGTCAAACCGGAAGATTGTGTTTTTGTTGATGACAGTTACTCCAATTTGGAATTTGCCAAAAAAGCCGGCATGACAACCATCCGCCTTTGCCACGGCAAAGAAAACAACAAAGGTCAAGAATATATTGACTATGCCGCAGATAACATTGAAGAATGCTTAAAAATCTTAGCAAATATCTTTTGTTCGCATTAATGACACAGAGAAGTTTCTCTTTTATAATTTTCAGACGTATCCAACAATTCGTGCTGTTGGTTAAGTGTATTGATAAAAATTTGCCATAACATCAAAACTTTGTTCTGAAAATCCTTATTAAGTTTTTCGGCTTCATATTCCACCTTATCCGGCGCGACAACATGCCCTGCCACCAAAGAAGCAAACTCCGGCAACTTATTTTGCAATGCTTTTAACAACATATTAAATGCCGTATGTCCGATATCCACATGCGTATATTCATGTCGCAACGTCACCTTATATTCACAAGAATCTTTTTCAAGTGAGTTTTCCAAATAGATAATAGGATTAAATCCGACAAATACCTCAATTTTTGCCGGATAAACACAAATTTTAGCCTCATCAATTCCTTCACCGCGCAACTGCAACCCTTCAATTTTAATATTCGGTTCCAGCGACGTCAATCCGCGCAGATTATTTTTTTCTACCCCGAGAATATCTTTATTGATTTCGGCAAGTTCATTACGCGTTTTAGAAAAATCATATTTCAATTCGCCGTAATTGTATTTAATCACAATTTCCGGCGGATTTTCCAAAGATATTTGCCGGCACTTTTGTTCGGCATACCGATAAGACATTGCCGATGTTTTCATCGGCACCAATGCTGCAAAAAATAGCAATAGAAGTAATACGCGCATAAAAAACCTCAAACATTGTTCTTTATACGAATATAAAAATATTTTATTAAATCTGCGTTAACATATTTAAGATACCATAGACCCGACAGAGGTAGATATAAATGAATAAATATGTGCTTATATTGTTTTTTTCATTTTTGGTAATTCCGGTGGCACTGACGCAAACCATACAACATCGGGCAAAAACGCCAAGTTTTTTTGTGCCGAAAGACGCCTTTGAAAACAAAGCGAACAGTCAGCAAGTTATCGTAAAACCGTTCACAAAATCGGCCAAAAAGCAAGTGATGATCGGCAAACCTCAAGTCGCCGTAAAAACCGGCACACAATTACAAATTGCCCCTAAAAAAGTGCAAAATAAAATCACTGTCCCAGCACCTGTTCGCAACAATAATCCAAATCCACAAACTGCAAAAGCCGAAAATTCTGAGATGGCTTCAACTGCGCCGCAAATCACTAATACTTCTACTGTGCCATCGGAAACATACAATAATCCGTTTCAACTCATTTTGAGCGAATATTTGCAAGACACGGCTCTTTTAGCGCAAGGTCAAACCGTAAACAATCCGCGCCTTCAAAACGTTCTGGCAGATTTCAAAAATAGCGAGCATAAACTGTAATTAATTATCGCCGATTCTGAGTGCTTCAATAAATGCCGACTGAGGTACTTCAACCTTACCAAACTGCCGCATTCTTTGCTTGCCTTTCTTTTGGTTATCCAACAGTTTGCGCTTTCGCGTTACATCACCACCATAGCATTTTGCGGTTACATCTTTGCGCATAGGTGAAATTGTTTCGCGCGCCACAATTCGCCCGCCAATGGATGCCTGTAATGGAATTTTAAACAAATGTCTCGGAATCAAATCTTTCAACCGACCGCAAATTTGTCTGCCGCGCGCTTCGGCTTCACTGCGATTGCACAAAAAAGCCAAAGCATCAACCGGCTCTTCATTAATTAAAATCTGCACTTTTACCAAATCTGCCGGTGCGTAACCGATAAGCTCATAATTAAAGCTGGCATAACCGCTGGATATGGATTTTAACCGATCATAAAAATCAAAAACAATTTCACTCAATGGAATTTTATACACCACCATCGCACGATTTCCGACATAAGTTAAATCTTCTTGTGTACCACGACGCTCGGTGCATAATTTAAGAATAGAGCCGAGGTATTCGTCCGGCACCATAATCGTTGCCCGCACCATTGGCTCTTCAATCATCTTAATCGTTGACAAATCAGGCATATCAGCCGGATTATCCAAAACTGTCTGCGTGCCATTGGTTAAATACAGATTATAAGCCACCGATGGTGCTGTTGTAATGATATCCAAATCAAATTCTCTGCCGATTCGTTCCTGAATAATTTCCATATGCAACAGGCCTAAAAATCCGCAACGAAAGCCCAATCCCAAAGCACCCGAGTTTTCCGGCTGGTAGTTAATACTGGCATCATTAAGCTTGAGCTTTGCCAAAGCTTCACGCAATGCCTCATATTGGCTGCTGTCCACCGGAAAAATAGAGCAAAACACCACCGAAACGGAAGGTTTAAACCCCGGCAATGCTTCGTTACATGGTTGTTTATTATCGGTAATGGTATCCCCGATATGGCAATCATCCAAACTTTTAATGCTTGCGGTAATAAAACCGACTTCTCCCGGATACAAAGCCTCCACATCAGTCATTTTCGGAGTAAAAATACCTATCCTATCAATCACATAATCCATACCGTTGAACATCATGCGAATATTTTGTTTTTTGCGCAAAACACCGTTTTTCACACGCGCTAAAATCACCACGCCCAAATAAGAATCGTACCAACTGTCAATCAACAATGCTTGAGTCGGTTTGTTTTCTTCACCTCCCGGTGCCGGTAAATATTTTACCACTGCTTCCAACAGGCCGGGGATTCCGAAACCGGTTTTACCGGAAACTTCTACGGCATTAGAGGTATCTAACCCGATAACATCTTCAATTTGCTGTTTCACGCGTTTAACATCAGCTGACGGCAAATCAATTTTATTTAATGCCGGCACAATCTCGTGGTCATTATCCAACGCCAAATAGACATTTGCCAGTGTTTGCGCTTCAACTCCCTGCGTTGCATCCACCACCAACACCGATCCCTCGCACGAAGCAAGCGAGCGTGAAACTTCATAAGTAAAATCCACATGTCCCGGCGTATCTATCAAATTTAGCTGATAAGTTTTGCCGTCTTGAAGAACGGTAGTTTTTTCTGCGATGAGACCGGT
>JAKSUO010000064.1 GCA_024408895.1 Alphaproteobacteria bacterium
ATTTTCGGCGCAAATAAATAATACATTGCTCCAAAACCGAAAAGCAAATATGCTGTGTATATGAAAATTACGGATAACATATTATCTTCTCCCAATCTTGTGGAAAATTATAATCAAAAAGTGTTAAATTATTCTTTGCATTTTACAAATAAAAAACGCATCCATCCCGCCCAAAGAATTTTCAAAATAAGGCAATGTCCGCACACAACCATTTTGTAAAATCAGCTCGTCTTGCCAGTGTCCGCATGGTGCTATATCTTCTTTTTTTATCGGAACAATCTTAAAGTGCTTATTTTCTTTCAAAAATTCTTCTATTTGTTTTTCACCTTCTGCTTTGCTGATAGAACAAACGCTGTATAAAAGAATACCGCCTATTTTCAAAATATTATGACACTCGTTCAGCATTTGTCTTTGCAAGTTTTGTTGCATTTGCACATCTTCGGCATTTTTAATGTGTAAAACTTCCGGATGACGGCGAAATGTGCCGGTTGCCGAACATGGCGCATCCAATAAAACAGCATCAAATTTTTCCGGACAAGTTTGCATAAAATGAAGCGCGTCATCACAAATTGCACGCACATCATTAAAGTTCAAACGTTGCATATTTTGTTGCAATACGCTTAATCTGTTTTCGGAAATATCCAAAGCCGTTACTTTGGCACCAACCGCAGCCAATTGCGCGGTTTTACCGCCGGGAGCTGCGCATAAATCAACAACATTTAACCCCGTTACATCACCCATGGCTTTAACCGGTAACGCTGCCGCAACATCCTGTACCCACCACGAACCGGAAGCATATTCCGGTAATTCGTGTATTTTTGGGTAAGAAAACAAGCGTAAACTGCCGCCTGGCATAAGAGTTGCCTGCATTTGTTCGGCCAATGCGACCGGATTTTCTTTTGCCGTAATATCCAAAGGTGGCAAAACATTTACAAAATCGGCAATATGTTTTATTTCGGCTGCCTCATACCCGTCTAAAACCGATAAAAACGTATCCGGCAAAGGAGATACTTTATCCGCTTTTTGCCGCAGTTTTTCTTTATCTGCAACAATTCGCCGCAAAACAGCGTTCGCCATACCCGCCATATATTTATCACATGTTTTTTTTATGTGGTTAACAGTTTCGTTTATCACCGCATACGGTGCTGTTTGTGTGTATAATATTTCCGCAATTGCCGATAAAAGCAAATATTCGGCAATTCTATTTTTATGCGGAATTTTCTTTTGCAAAAAAGTTTGCAAGATTTTCTTCAAACCGCATAAATGCCGTAATATCAATAAAATCAGCATATTTACATATGGCAAATCTTGCTCGGAAACCTGTTTTTTCAGTTCTCCGAAAAAAATTTTTTCTTCCAAAACGGTTTGCAAAATTTTGGCGCAATTAAGACGTATAGTCGTCATTATCATCCTTCTTTTTGTATTCTGTAATCGTTTGAACCAGAATATACATTAACGGAATCAAAATTAAACCTGCCACTGTGCCGACAATCATTCCCCAAAATACAGGGACACCGACTGCTACACGGCTACCGGCCGAAGCTCCGCTTGCCCATACCAACGGTGCCACACCTAAAATAAAAGTAAATGCCGTCATCAATACCGCACGAAAACGTTCTTTAGTCGCAAATAAAGCCGCTTTCAGGATTGACATTCCGTCTTTTCTGGCATCACGAGCAAATTCCACAATCAAAATCGCATTTTTAGCGGCCAATCCCACCAACAAAACCAGTCCAAGTTGGGCATATATACTAAGCGACATTTTCATAAAAAACAGCCCGAGTAGCGCACCAAGCATTGCTGCCGTAACCGACAACATAACCGAAAGCGGAATCATCCAACTTTCGTACTGAGCCACCATAAACAAATAAGCAAACAGCACGGCAAAACAGATAATATAATAAATTTGCCCTTGGTTATTCTTTTCTTGCAAACTTGCGCCTGACCACGCATAGGTATAACCTTTCGGTAAAATTTTGTCGGCCAAATTTTCCAAAGCTTGCATTGCGGCACCGGAACTGACGCCTTGTTTTGCTAATGCGCTGATAGATGCACTCGGATATTGATTATATCGCTCAATGCCACGCGGCAACAATACCGTTTTAATATGAATCAAGCTACCTAACGGCACCATTGTTCCTTTGTTGCTTTGAACATAAATCTTATCCAAACTGCTTAAGTCTTTACGATATTTCCAATCGGCTTGAATTTTTACTTTATTAACCTGAGTACCGATGTTAATATCATTCACATAACTTGAGCCGACATACGTTTGCAATGACGAATAAATACTACCGATTGCCACACCTAATGCTTCTGCTTTTTCTCGGTCAATTTCAATATAAGCATGCGGTGTTTGCGCATTATATGTGGAATATGCCAACATTATTTCCGGCAAGGCCATTGCCTGCGCTGTAAAATTCTGCACCACCGTTTCCAACTGTTTCATATCGGTACTTTCTACCGACTGAATTTTAAGATCCATCGCATTTGTGGAACCTAATCCAGGTATGGAAGGTAATTCAAAAAACTGAACTTTAGCCTCCGAAAATTGAGAGGCAATCGCCGACAATCTGTTTAAAATATTAGTTGAAAATTCGGACTCCTCTTTGCGTTCGGCCCAATTTTTAAGGGCATATACGCCAAAGCCGACATTTTCTCCCTGCCCCGCCATAATACTAAAACCGACAAGGTTCAAAACAGACTTAATTGATTTTTCGTTAGCTGCAATTTCTCTAACCTTTTTATTAACTGCTTCTGTTCTAACGTTGGACGCGCCTTCCGGAAGCTGAACGTTAATCATTATAACGCCTTGATCTTCATTTGGTAAAAACGATGTAGAAGTTACTTTCAAGAAAAATGCAATACATAATACCAAAATGCCAAGAATAAATAGAACAATACTGATTTTACGGCCAATATACCCGATAATTGTCAAATATTTGTTAGTTGAGCGCTGAACTAAACGGTTAAATACGCCCAAAAATCCCGTCTTTTTAATTTCAAACGGTCGCAAAAATGTTGCTGCCAATGCCGGCGACAAAGTTAAAGCATTAACTGAAGAAAATGAAACGGCAAAACTGATGGTAATGGCAAATTGTTGATATATTTTTCCGGTAATTCCTCCCATAAACGCAATCGGCACAAAAATAGCCAACAACACCAATGTGGTTGCAACCACCGCACTTGAAACCTGCTCCATCGCTTTAATTGCGGCTTGTTTGGAATTCAATCCCTCAGATTGCATCAGATACAATGTTCTTTCCACAACCACAATTGCATCATCCACCACCAAACCAATAGCCAACACTAAACCAAACAGGGTTAAAATGTTTAAGTTAAAGCCCAAAGCTTTCATAACGGCAAAGGTTGCCAATATGGATACCGGAATAGCAATGGAAGGCACTAATGTTGCGCGCCAATCCTGTAAAAAGATGTAACACACCAACACAACTAAGCCGAAGGTCAAAAATAAAGTGAAAAATACTTCTTCAATGGATGCCAAAATAAAATCGGTTGTATCTACAAAGATTTTAACTTCAAAATCTTCCGGATAGAATCTTTCCAATTTTTTTAATTCGGCACGCACCGCCTTCATTGCATTTACCGCATTGGCTCCGGATGATTTATTGATAATGATTGCGACGGAAGGCTTTCCATCGGTGGTTGAATTCATTAAATAGTTTTCGGAACCAAGCTCAACGCGGGCAATATCTTTCAAACGAACCAAATTTCCTTCCTGCGCTGTTCGCACAATGATATTTTCAAAATCTTTCGGATCATTTAGCCGTCCGCGCGTTTCCAAAGAATACACCAAAACCTGATGTCCGTCTCCCGGCGCCGAACCGACCGAACCCAGCGAAGGTTGTACATTTTGGCTGCGAATTGCAGCTTTAATTGTGTCTATCGGAATATTAAGAGCCGCTGCCTTATCAGCGTCAATCCATACACGCATACTTGTTGCTGCACCCATAATATTAACTTCGCCTACGCCATATGCACGACTAAGCGCGATTTTGATGTTATTTTCAACATAGTTATTCAAAAAATTGCTATCATATGTGCCGTTTGGAGATGTTACCTGCAAAAAGGCCAAAATATCTGACGAACGACGAGAAACGGAAACGCCAACGTCTTGAACTTCTGCCGGCAAGGTGGATATAACTTGTTGAATACGGTTCTGAACTTTTACCTGATCCAAATCCGGATCCGTTCCGGTTTCAAAAGCAATAGATAATCGGTAAGCGCCTGAGTTATAAGAACTTGAAGACATATACAGCATATTTTCAATACCATTTATGGCCTTTTCCAACGGAATACCGACATTATTAGCAACGGTTTCGGCACTGGCACCGATATAGTTGGTCATCACTTGAATTTCAGGCGGTGCAATTTCCGGATACATTCCGATAGGCATACTGAAAACAGAAACAAAACCGGCCAAAGCCATAACAATGGCTATGACAACGGCAAAACGTGGTCTTTCAATAAAAAACTTTGAAAACATATTATCTTCCTTTAATTAATCTTCCAAAATACCTATTTTGATTTGTGATCCGTTCTGAATTTTAACAATTCCCTGAACAATAACCATTTCACCTTCATTTAAGCCGCTCAACACAACCTGTTCTGCGCCATTAACCGCATTGCCCAAAACAACCCGACGCTGTTCGGCAATTCCGTGCGCATCATTTTCTTTGCTCTTTTCGCTATCTATTTTTGCCACATAGATATATGCACCATCCTTATCATACCCGATAGCTGTTTGCGGTATCACAACTGAATATTCCGGCTTATTGTCCGTAATTGCCGATTGAACATAGCTTCCGGGAATTAATCGATCGGCATCATTTGCAACATCAGCAAATACCGATATTGTTGCCGTATTGGTATTAACCGCATTATCAGTAAAAATTCCCACGATTTTTTCACTAACCGTTTCGCCGTCCGGTAGAGAAATCCGTGCCATTAAATCAGCTTTATTATAGTCTTTTTTCTGCAACGTTGTATATTCCTTATCGGTTAACGAAAAGCTGACACGCACCGGATTAACTTGTACTATTTTTGCCAACACTGCATTGGAGGCAACAACATAATTTCCTTTTGTCGCTAAAGCCTTACCAATCTTACCGCTTATCGGCGCCGTTACTTTGGTGTTTCTTAAATCAACCGTTGCTAAATCCAAATTGGCTTTTGCCTCTTCCACCGCCGCTTTAGCTTGCAGATACAAACTTTCCGAAGAATCAAATGTTGCCTTGGAAGCAAATTTTTCATTACTTAATTTAACTTGGCGATTATAGTCTCTTTCCGCCTTTACAAAATTGGCATTAGCACTGTCCAATCTTGCTTTTGCCAAATCAAAAGCGGCCTGATATTTTTCCGGATCAATTTCAAACAAGACATCTCCGGCTTTAACCAAACTTCCTTCTTCAAACAATACTTTTTCAATTGTACCGGTCACTTGCGGTAACAAGCTGACTTCATTAATGGCCTCCACATACGAAATTTTTCCATCAAATGTGGAAACATCCTTGTTTTGGGCACTTCTGCCTAAAACATAAACTTCGCCTCCATGGCCGCCCATTCCGCCTGCCGGCATTACATATCCCTTCAAAAACCATCCGACACTCGCACATGCCAGAAAAATGCCTAATCTTTTAGAAATTACTTTTAAGTCGGGATAATTAATCTTCATTGTCAATACCTTCCGTTTTTATACTGTTATATATTAATTGAAAACCGGTTTTCACCGCATTATCAAAATCGTTAGTTAATCTTTTAGTAAAATATGCTTCCAGCAGTCCGCTGTATGTTGCCATTAATATCTCACTGATTAGCAAAATATCAACATCCGAGCGAATTTTTTTGTTCGCTTTTAATTTATCCAATACTTTAATAAACAGACCTCGTGTAACTTGTTTGGTTTGTTCAATGGACGGATATATCTTGTTGATAATTGCTTCGCTCCATTCCATTTGACAGGTAATGAAAAACAAAAATTTATAAGTTGTAGTATCTGTTTTCAAAATATGGTTATTGAATATCGCCATGTCAATCAACTGTTCAAAATCGCACTTATCGGCGGAAACATAAGATGTTAGTGCGCCTAAATGATTTTCGGCATATTCGTTAATCAAAGCCGCCACAATATCAGGTTTATTGCGAAAATACCAATAAACAGCGCCCTTTGTCAAGTTTATGCGCTTGGCAATTTCATCAAATGTGGTTTTGGAATAACCTTTCTCATAAAAAATATCACGCGCCGAAGCTAAAATATCTTGGCGTGTTTTTTCGGCATCTTCTTTTGTTCTTCTCATGGCAAACTCACAAAAATATTTATACCAACCTGTATGTATATAACAATTTGCCTAAAGTGCAACTTTTTTTTTATACTTTCAGGTATGTATATATCAACGGCCATTCGCCCAAGAAGGAATTTGAGCATTCTTACCTTTTTCGCTTGCCTGTTGTTTTATGGCTTGATTTTTGGTCAAAGGCTGTTTTTGCTGGTCAGAACTTGCAGATGTCGGCTTATCTTCGGTTAAAGATTCCTCCGCATAACCCTGTCCGGCGTCAATTTTGTGGGTCAACGGCTTAATGGTTTTCCCCTCTGCCAAACCTCCGTCATTATCGCTAAAATCAGTTTGATCTAATGTTGAATGGGATACCGTAAGCAAATTCATTAACGTTTCAAGTTTTTCACGATTATAATACTGGATACAATCATTTCAATGAATGGATTGAGGGCCGTAATATCTTTGATATGCCCATACGGCCAACGAGCAAATGCGATTGCGATATGCAATCCAACTATCAAACATATCCCGATAATTTCCGGATTTCAAACCATCTCCATTATTCCATTTGCCTACCATCT
>JAKSUO010000065.1 GCA_024408895.1 Alphaproteobacteria bacterium
TATGATAGTGGCAGTGATACACGCAATTACTTTGTTTGCTATACTTTACTTCTTCCATAACCGCATTATAGCGCGAATATTTAGGATTGTCTACATCTACCTGCTCACGCAGGTAGTGTTACGTTCGAATCATAAATAAAAGCTTGCAAAAGAACTTGCAAGCTTTTTCGTTATTGGTAGGGCCGGGGAGAATCGAACTCCCACTCCCGAGGGAACCAGATTTTGAGTCTGGCGCGTCTACCAGTTCCGCCACAACCCCATAACGAGGATAGTTATTACTATATTAATTTTTATACGTCAATAGTTTTTTTGCATGTTATCAAAAAATTTGTGCATTTTTTTGCTTTTATTTTACAGAAAAGTGTGATATATTGCTTCACAGTTAATTTTAAAGAGGACAAATGGAAAATTTAGAGCATCAGGCATCTTTACTTTACAGCCAAAAGGAATATGCCAAGGCACTTGAGATTTATACACTGCTTTTACAGTCAAACAGCAAAAGTGAAAATTATGCACTTTCGTGCGGCAACTGTTATGATGCACTCGGTGATAAAAATAAAGCCATAGAATTATACAATGACGCCTTGAAAATTAATCGGAATTCCGAAGGGGCGTATTTAAATCTTTCCACGATACATTATGAACTTCAAAATTTTGATGTTGCCGAAGAATATGCTCGCAAGGTTTTGAAAATTAACGATAAAAATATTGTCGCATGGCAAAATTTGGCCAATATCGCTTTTTGCCGTAATGATTATCAACAAGCGCTGCAATATTATCAGAAAATGTATGACTATAACAACAACAGTTATATTGCGATGATTAATATGGCTAATACATATTTCTGCCTTGAAAAATATGTGTTGGCGTTGGATTTTACTAAAAAAGCGTTGCAAAAACATCCTTCAAGTGTTACGGCACATCTGCTGGCCGCTAATATTTATAATGCTATGGAGCGTTATGAAAAAGCGGTTGATATGTATATGCAGGTGTTGGAATTAGATAATACCAGAATAGATGTGCTCAGTTCTTTAAGTGATGCATATCGTGCGTTGAGCGATTGGGAAAATTGTGTGTTGTTTGCGTGGCGTTATCTTAAAAACACCCCTGAACCGAACAATGATTTGCAACTGGATTTCGGGTATTTGCTTTATGAATGCTATTCGGAAAAGAGTCAAAATTTGGCGCAAAAATTTGCTGAGAAATGGCTGAAATTCTTTCCGAATAATAAAATTGTGGTGCATATGGGAAATGCGTTGGTAAATGGCGGACTATTGCAGAATTCGGATGCGGAATTTATTAAAGATACATTTAATGCTTTTGCTCCGGATTTTGATAAAACGCTGAGTGATTTAGAGTATCAGGCACCGACATTAATTGCTGAGGCTTTGCGCAAAAATATCAAAACCTCAATTTTTTCAAAATATTATATTTTGGATTTGGGGTGCGGTACCGGTTTGTGCGGAGAAAAAATCAAAAAATTTGCGGCACATAAAGGGTTAATCGGCGTAGATTTATCGGAAAAAATGCTGGAAATTGCCAAAGCCAAAAAAATTTATGCCGAACTGATTTGTGATGATATATGTCATTATTTAGAAAACAGTAATGCTTTTTACGATATTATAACAACTTCGGATGTTTTAACTTATTTCGGTGATTTAACAAAGGTGTTTGTGCGTGTGGCACGAAGTTTAACGCCGAACGGCATTTTTGCGTTTACCTTTACCGAAAATGACATCAATAAAAATGATTTCTTTTTGGCACCGAGCAGTCGTTTTGTACACAGTGTTTCTTATGTTGAACGCGTGTTGAAAGGCGCCGGTTTGCGACATATTCATTTTGAGCCGAGCATATTGCGCAATGAAGCGGACCATCCTGTGTATGGTTATGTTGTTTTGGCGCGTAAGCCTGATTTGAAAAAAGTGGCGGAAGGTCAAAAACAGGCATGAACATCAAAAAAATCATTTGTTATACAATTGTTTTTTTGTTTATTGCTTTGCCGTGCTTCTCTCTTGAATCCGCGATTAAAAATCGTGCTTTCAATGCTCCGAAAAATATCAGTCAAAACAAATATTCTTTAACACATTATCTGACAAAACCATATAGTGAAGACTATGAAAAACTGGAGGTCATCGCTTATTGGATTTCATCTCATATTGCTTATGACGAATATAAATACAATAAAGGTGTTGTGAACTACAAAGAGCTGAATTATAAATATGATATCTTAAAACGTCGTGCGGGAATTTGCGGCGATTTTGCGCAACTTTTTTCCGATATGGCACACATTGCCGGCGTTGGAAAAGTGAAAGTGGTAAGCGGTTATGTGTTGCATAATCAAGGAATCGTCAAAAGAAAATATCGTCAAAGAGATGTCGCCGGTGTTGCCGGTCATGCGTGGAATGAGGTGCAAATAAAAGGGCGCAAGTTTTATGTGGATACAACTTTTATGGCCCGTGATACGGTTACACCGCAGAGAAGAGCGACTTCGCTTAATCACAAGTTTGCGTTGAATAAAAACGGCAGACAAAATAATGTAAATGAAAATGTCAATGAGTTCTTTTTTGATTTTACGCCGAAAGCCGAACTCAAAAAATATAAGATGATACATTTACAGGATAAATTTATCAAATAACATCAGCTTCAATACGGATAATGTTGAAGCCGATGTTAATGGGCTTATTGACAAGATATCCCAAATATTGTACTTTATACTAAAGTATTGGTATTGTGAATGGTGAGTTATGGCAAAAGAAATTCCGTTTGGAGTCAGTAAACAAAATCAAGCAACATTATTTGCCGTTTTTTCGGAACATGCTCAAAAAATTGAGTTGTGTTTGTTTTCGGATGATGAAAAAGAGGAAAAAAGGATTCCCTTGATAAGAGGGGAAAATGGCGTTTGGGCGGTGGCTTTGGATAATATCAGAGCCGGACAGAAATACGGCTATCGTGCGCACGGGGAGTTTGCGCCGGAAAAAGGATTATTTTTTAACCCGCATAAGCTTTTGATAGATCCATTTGCTAAAGATTTATCTTCATCATTGAAAGATTGGGAAGATCCGGCAATTTCCTTAACCAATGATATGGATAGTGCGTATGCCGTTCCAAAATCGGTAGTTGTCTTTGATAATTCAGATGAAGATGCGAAAAAGTATCCGTATTTGCACCAAAATCCGCATACGGCGTGGAAAGATACGATTATTTATGAAGCAAATGTGAAAGGGTTTTCTGCCGAACATCCGGATTTGCCTAAAGAAATCAGAGGTAAATTTCTGGCTTTTGCGCATCCGGAAATTATTCAATATTTAAAATCGCTCGGTGTAACGCATTTGGAGCTTATGCCCGTAATGACAACTTGCGGTGGTTTGCAGCTTAAAAAAGAAAAGGGGTTGAGTGATTATTGGGGCTATAATCCGATTAATCACTTTGCTTTTGATAAGCGCTATGGTACACGCGAAGATTTCAAAAAAATGGTTAATGAATTACACAAAGCCGGTATAGAAGTTGGCTTGGATGTTGTATATAATCACTCCGGCGAGTTTGGTGCCGAGCATAATTTGCTTTCATATAAGGGGTTGGATGCGCCAAGCTATTATCGGATGATGCCGGAGGGAAAGTTCATTAATACCACCGGTTGTGGAAACAGTATGGATACCAATACATTTATGATGGGGCGTCTGCTTTCAGATTCATTAAACTATCTTATTCGTGACATGGGTGTTGACGGTTTTAGATTTGATTTGGCCGGAGATTGTGCTTTGGACGGCAACACACATTTTGACACCAATGGTCAATTTATGCGGATTATTCGTAAAATATCTAAAGAGCATGGGGTTAAAATCAGTGGCGAACCTTGGAGTGCTTCGGGCGGTTATTATCGTGGCAATATGAAAGGTATGATGGAGTGGAATGATAAGCATGAAGCGGCTGTTCGCAGTTTTTATCGCGGTGATGAATGGGTTGTCGGAGAACTTGCCGGTCATATTTCCGGCGGCGAAGGTTTGTGGTATGGGCAAAAAACTTCAAAATATGTGCGCTATGTTGCTGCGCACGATGGTTTTACCGCGTATGATGTCGTTAATTATAACGAAAAAAATAACTGGGCGAATAATGAAAATAATCATGACGGCAATAACAATAATCACTCGTCGGTTTCGCCAAATAAAGAAATTGCGTTTCGCCGCCTTAAGTCTATGATGTCGGCTAATATTTTGTCGCGCGGTGTTCCGATGATTTGTGCCGGTGATGAGTTGGCGCGCACCCAAAAAGGAAATAATAATGCTTATTGTCAAGATAATGAATTAACTTGGTTGAAATGGAAAAATTTTTCCAAAGAGCAACGATATTTATATATACATATTCGCAAATTGACGGCTTTGCGTGCCATGCATCCGAGTTTTGCCAATTTGGATGTTTTTTGTGGTGAAATCGTTCCATCAAACGGACGTAAAGATATTGAGTGGATACGGCCGGACGGGCAGGAAATGCAAAGCTGTGATTGGAATAATCCGCGTAATCATATTTTGGCCTGTGTCATTAATGGCAAGAACGGTGAAATTTCTAAAAATCCGGCATCCAATAAAAATTCTGATGATGATTTTATGATTTTGATGTGCGGGAATACATACGGGGTTGCTGATTTTAAATTACCGATACCGCCGAATAAACAAAAATGGGAACTTGTATTTGATACAACCGGTAAGCATAAGCAAATCAACGATAATGAAACATATAGTTTAGAGCCGTATAGTTATGTATTGCTTATCAGTCGTGATTCCGATAAGACAAATGAACGTGCCAAGCAACAGCAAAACAAAATATTAAAGGCACAAATCGCCAAAACATATTAATTAAAGACTTGTCAAGAATTTTGATATGCGTTATAAGAAGTGTATTAAGTATCACAAGTTGGGGGAATTTATATGATTTTAGTTATGGGAGGCGCGGGTTATATCGGTTCGCACACTGTCAAACATTTATTGGATAACGGCTATGAGGTGGTTGTTGCCGATAATTTGATATACGGACATCGTGAAGCGGTTGATAAACGGGCGCAGTTTGTGCTCGCTGATTTAGCGGATATAGAATCTCTTGAACAGTTATTTCAAAATCATAAAATTGATGCTGTTGTGCATTTTGCCGCATTTGCCTATGTGGGGGAAAGTGTTGAAGCACCGGAGAAATATTATTACAACAACGTTGTCGGCACGCTGAACTTGTTAAAAATTATGTTGGCTCACGGGGTGAAAAAAATCGTTTTTTCCAGCACTTGCGCAACCTATGGCGAGCCGCATTATACGCCGATTGATGAAAAGCATAATCAAACTCCGATTAATCCGTATGGACGCTCAAAGTTGATGATAGAACAAATATTTGCTGATTATGAAAAATCTTACGGACTTCAATACATTGCGTTGAGATATTTCAATGCGGCGGGGTGTTCTGCCGACGGTTCAATCGGTGAAAGCCATATGCCGGAAACGCATTTAATTCCTCTTGTGTTACAAGCAATCAGCGGTCAGCATCAAAATATTAAAGTTTTCGGCTCGGATTATGATACACCGGACGGCACTTGTATTCGTGATTATATTCATGTTGAAGATTTGGCCTTAGCTCATCGTTTGGCTTTGGAAAAACTCGGACAATTTAGCGGGTGTATCAATCTTGGCACGGGTGTCGGCACGTCGGTTAAAGAAATAATCATCGCTGCCGAGGAAGTAAGCCACAAGAAATGTCCGGTTGAATACGTTTCGCGTCGTGCGGGTGATCCGGCTCGGTTATTTGCTGACAATCGCAAAGCAAAGGAAATTTTGGGATGGTATCCGAAATATATTGATATTAAAGAAATTATTCGGACAGCTTGGAACTGGGAACTAAATCGCAAGTATTAAAAACATTAATTTATTTGAAATAAACAATCTTGACAAACAGATAATTTGTGTCTACAATCAGTGCTATAAATGTATTATTAATTTTTTTATTAACTTGTAATTCCCGTGCACAGGACACGGATAATAATTATTATGGAAGAGATATTTCATAAAAAAAAGTTATGGCTGTTATTGAGTGCGGTGTTAGCTATTGTTGCCGCATTGGTAATTTCAATCGGCTTTCAGAGTCTTTTGATTTGGGGCGGAGATTTACTTTTTTCCGGGCTCGGGATTGTGCTGAATAGTGCAATTGCATTGTTAGTCATATCGCCTTTGTTGATAGGTGTGTGCATAAGCGACAAATTTCCCCCTCTTTTGAAGGGAATGGCACTTATATTGTTCGCTATTATGGGCATCTATACAAGTATTGTATGGTTCTTCAATTGGTATTCTTTTATCGGTTGTTTGGCTATTTTGCTGTATGGTCTTTACAAAATGGATAAAGCCGGAGCAAAACAGGTTATATTACACGGATTTTGTGGAATGATTTTGTTCTACTGTATCAGTGTGTATTATGCAATGCTTATCAATGGAGTTTCTCCGGAAATAGGTGATGTGGGCATAAAGCTTCTTTGGGCTGTTACCGCAGTTATCTGTTTGAAGCCTTGTAGAGAGTTTATGACCGCTTGCCGCGGCATGCATTAAAAAACAACCCCTCGTATTTTACGCGGGGTTGTTTTTTTGCATAAATTATAATTCATTTCTAAAAACCAGCTCAGCCCCACACCATTCATCTTTACAAGCATCGTGACAAGCTTTTGCTATATTATCCATTGTTAATTCAGTTGGAATGTGAGCTCGTTCTGCATACTCTTGCTTGCCGGCATATATTGTTTTAACTGTCAAAGGGGAGTAAACATCAATACGTCCACTATCCCAATCACTAAGATTAGGATTCCACCAGTCTTTAGGGGTAATTTTTTCCCAATGATACGAAAGAAAA
>JAKSUO010000066.1 GCA_024408895.1 Alphaproteobacteria bacterium
AACAATACAAGAGGGGCTAAAAATGTATCATGTGGGAGATTACAGCATAGGAGTCGCCCTGATAAAAAATAAAATATCAGCCGTTGAATGGCAAAAAGTTGGCGGTAATACATGGAAAAGCATAAAAAAATTTCGTGAAGTTAAAGTGGCTTTGTTAAAGGCAAGCGCCGAAGAATATTATAACTTTTCGCTCGGAATGGAGCTGGCTTCATATAGTTTTGATAAATATTTTACCAAAAAACCGGCATCTTATTATCCGGTTTTGGAGCGTATTATTTATACCAACAGCGGTTTGCATAATTTTGACGGTTATAAGCCGTATGCCGGTGTGGTAACAGCTGTTCGTTACGCGCGCGATGTGATAAATGAGCCGGCAAATATATTGACACCGGAAATTTTTGCGGCAGATATAAAACGTTTGGAGTATCTCGGGTTGGAAGTTGAAATACTGGAAGAAAAGGCAATCAAAACACATAATTTCGGTTTGCTCTCCGCAGTGGCACAAGGTTCACAGAACAAACCGCGCGTATGTGTTGTTAAATGGCGCGGATTGCCGGATAAAAAGAACTTTACCATAGGTCTTGTCGGTAAAGGGGTAACTTTTGATAGCGGTGGAATTTCCTTAAAACCGGCAGCCAATATGGGAGATATGAAGCAGGATATGGCTGGCGCAGCCGCCGTTGTTGCCACAATGAAGGCTGTTGCGTTGCAAAAAATTCCGCAAAATGTAGTCGCAGTTGTCGGTTTGGTGGAAAATATGCCTTCCGGCACGGCGTATCGTCCGGGTGATGTGTTCACATCTATGTCCGGTCAAACGGTTGAGGTGGTTAATACCGATGCCGAAGGACGATTGGTTTTAGCTGATTGCCTGACATTTATTCAAAAAACTTTTGAGCCGGAATATATTGTTGATATGGCAACTTTGACCGGAGCTATGGTTATAGCGTTGGGGCCGACCTATGCCGGTATGTTCACTAATTCGCAAATTCTAATGCAAAGTATAAAACAAGCCGGAAATATCAGCGGTGAACGTGTTTGGCATATGCCGTTGGATGCCGAGTATGATAAAATGATAGACTCAACTATCGCCGATATGAAAAATACCGGCGGACGTCCGGCCGGTTCGGCAACAGCAGCATGTTTCCTGCGTAGATTTATTGAGAAAAATACGAAATGGGCACATATAGATATAGCCGGCGTTGATTTAAGTGACGGAACAAAAGTATTGTACCCTAAGGGAGCAAGCGGTTTCGGTGTGCGGTTATTGACCGAATTTGTAAAACAGTCGGTTCAGAAAAATCAGTAACGTTTGGAAAAAACGCAAAACAAAAGGCCTCATCTGAGGCCTTTTGCATTCCATATCAGAGAAATTTAGTGACGACGGTGATGGGGGCCGCCGTGAAAATGGCCGTGATGATGGTGATGGCCACCTCTGAATATGGCATTGCCGATTACCGCACCGGTGAACCCGGCAAACAAGGCTGTTTCTGTTGAATCGTAGGAATAACTGCGTGCAATAGGACGCGGGCGGACAACAACAACTTCTTGAGCCGGTTGTTGAACAATAACCTGTTGTGGTGTCGGTTGAATATATGCTTGTTGCGTACCGCTCATCGGTTGGGTGTATATTTCTTGTTTGACGTTGTTGTTTTCATCCAAAATAATCACACGATCAGCATGCGCAGTGTTGCAAAATAAAACAGAAACGATAAGTAAACTGATAAATTTTTTCATATTAAATCTCCTTAAATGTTTTCATAATTTATGATGTAATACAAAAATATGAAATATGCAACAAATTAAATATACATTCAGGTATGTATATTTAATATTTTTTAAAATATGGTTATTTTTCAATTAGTTACAGATTCAATTATTCTGCAAATTCGGCTTCGTAGGTGTAAACAATTTCCGCTTCTTCTTGATTATCACTATCTTTAGGATTGATTTCGCAGACCAGCAAACTGTCTTTGTCATCCAAGTTTTTGAACACATCATCAGATACATTTTCCAGTGTCATGCTTTCGGTATCTGTGCGGTAAAATTCTATCAAATGTTCACTCGGATTTAGGCGAACAACCGGACGTGGATGCGGTTCGGTTTCACGCGCATATATAATCAACATAACATCACCATGATCGGTGATTATAAAATCAAAAGTATCAACATCAGCCATGATTTAACCTCGGTTATAAAGTTTTGGTTAGTGAAATATTAGGATATTTAAGTTAAAATTTATATAAGAAAGGTGGAATATGAGCAAAATTATTGATTTTGTCATCAATATATGCAAGTGGCCGGTTGCTTTGTTGTTGCTGACGTATGTGCCGGCATTGATTATGTCTTTTAGTTATTTTAATTTTAATACGATAAAATTTTACGCGTTCGGCGGCGGGATATTATTTTACGGTGTAATGATAGTTTTTTCAGGATATAATATCTGCAAATCAATGCAAGTTATCTCGCATGAGCTGACGCATACGTTTTTTGCTTATCTGACGCTGCACAATGCCGGCCGAATCCGTTTAAATCCGGACGGGTCAGGCGGATCAATGTCTATTCATGGAAAAGGAAATTGGATTATTTCACTGTCACCATATTTTTTTCCGTTGTTTGCGGTATGTTATATGCTGTTGATGCCGGAAATATTGAAAATGTTTGATAATCACTGGATGGTATATTGTGTGTTCGGTTTTTTTGTCGCCTATTATTGGGGGACAGTTATTTCGCAGGTTCACCCGGGGCAAACGGACATTATTAGAGAAGGATACGTTTTTTCGGCAATTATTATTATCGGCGGAAATTTGTTGCTGACAGGGATGCTGTTCTCATATACCAACAAAGCATGGAGCGGAATAGAACAGTATTTTCGGGTAGTGCAACGGTTACATCTGCAGAATGTTGAATGGGCTGATAATTTAATCAGACAATATTTCTAAGGTTGACGAATCGGCATTAAGTCTTGCTAAACTGCCAAGAGGCAGAACATGGCGAGAAGGTGTGTGTCCAAAATTAAAGTCAATAACTGCCGGAATATTTGTGTTTTGCAGAAAATCCTTAAAACAATCAAACAGCGTTCCGTCTTCTTCATCACCGGCACAATCGGTGAATTGGCCGAAAATGACAGCTTTTAAGTTATGAAAACTTTGTTGTTGCTTAAGCTGTTGCAACATTAGGTCAATTTTATGCAAACGTTCGTGCACATCTTCAATCAGCAGAATTTTGCCGCTTAAATCCGGAAAATACGGTGTGCCGGCAAGGCGTATTAACACGCTTAAATTTGCGCATAAAAGTTGTCCTTCAGCAAGGCCGTTGGGTAAAGTTTTGCCCGATGTAAAAACAGGCAGATTGCCGGCCAACTGTTGTTCCAAGTCGGCGCAAATTGCTTTATCCGGCGTGTCGTTTTTGAAATCGTAAGTTAAGGAAAAACCGTTCAAACAAGTAATACCACTTAGCTTGTTTAAGGCCAGTTGTAAGGCGACATTATCGCAAAAACCGATAACCGGTTTAGGATTTTTTTGCGCAAGTTTATAATCAATATACGGTAAAATGCGTGTAGCTCCGGCGGCCGCGCGCACACAGAAAATTGCTTTAATATCCGAATCGGAAAAAGCAGAATTGATATCATCTGCACGTTGGGTGTCCGAGCCTGCCATATAACGATTTGTGCAAAGTAAATTCTTACCCAAAACGGGGATTAAGCCGATGCTTTCCAAGTATTTAAGGCCTTTGCTGATTTTGCTGATTTCGCCAATTTGTGCTGAGGGGGCAACAACAGCCACTTTGCTTCCTTTTTCAATTTTAATCATTTTATAAACGCTCCAAAATGTTATGGCATAAGTCTGTTAAAGAATTGTCGCGAGCTCCCATAATGACTATTCTGTCACCGTTTTTAGCTTTTTCAACAATGTAATCGGCAGCAGAGCTTTTATCCGAAAAATAAAAGCAATTTTCCTTGCCAAGGGATTTTGCGTAATTAATCAAATCAAGTGAAGATATATCTTTTGAAACCGTGCCGCCGACAAAAAATATTTCCGGCATTATCAGAATATCATCATCTTTCATACCGGCAACAAATTCCTGCATAATTTCTTTGCCCAGAGAACGCATCGGACCGAATCCGTGCGGTTGGAACATAATAATCAGGCGTCCGGAATATTGACGTAAGGCTGAAACAGAGGCTTTAACTTTATCGGGATTGTGGGCAAAGTCGTCTATTACCATTATGTTGTGATGTGTGCCGATAACTTCTAAACGGCGCTTCGTGCCGTGAAAATTTTGCAAAATTTCGGCAGCTTCAAATGGTGAAATCCCTAACTCATTGCATACGGCAAAAGCAGCTAAGGCATTTGCCACATTGAATGCGCCGATTAAGTTCAAGGTAAAAAGTTTGCCTTTCAGCTCATATTGCGTGCCGTGCAATAAAGGTTTTATATTTGAGGCATAATAGTCAGCTTGCGGATTTTGAAGGGAAAAACGGATAATTTTTTGATGTGTAATTTTGTGGCATAAATCATAGTCATCATTAAGTATTACCGCGTGTTTTGTGCGGTTGGCAAGGTTTTGAAACAATATCACTAATTCGTCCAATGATTTATGGTCTGCCGAAATGTTATTTATAACAGAAATGTAAGGATTATACAAATCTATGCTGCCATTGCTTTCATCCGCCTCGGCAACACAAATATCTCCTTGGTTGAAAATAATATTCGGAATTCCGGAGTTTGTTTCATAATCACGCAAAAGACCACCGTTGATAACACACGGCTTTTTTCCGGCTTTATCCAAAATGTAGCCTATCATTGCGGTAGTTGTTGTTTTACCACTAGTTCCGCCAACAGCAACATCGTATTTATATTTGTGAAAAATCTCTGCTAAGAGGTTTGGCCGCGTTTTGATTGGGATGTTTTTTTCTTTAGCCGCCTTGATATCCGGAATTGTATCTTCAACCGCCGTTGAAGCGCACACGAAATCCAAATCATCTGTAATTGCAGAACCATCCTGCGGAAAAACAGTAATACCGGTTTTCTGCAAGATTTCTTTGATTGGCAGGTTTCGCCCCAAATCAAAATCACGGTCTGAACCACGCACATCGTAGCCGGATAAATTGAGAATTTGCGCCAACGAACTCATGCCGCTACCGGA
This sequence comes from Alphaproteobacteria bacterium, assembly GCA_024408895.1. GTDB lineage: Bacteria > Pseudomonadota > Alphaproteobacteria > RF32 > CAG-239 > RUG410. The sequence continues at coordinate 5,146 of JAKSUO010000066.1, forward strand.
AATACCGCAAAAACTTATTTTTTTCATAAAATATCTCCTATAATTGGTCAACAAGTTCTGCTAATTCGGCATCTTTTTCCGCCTGCATTAATTTGAGTTTTTTGAAATCCAATGTTAAGAAACTTTGATTATTTTCATTAACATTAACAGACATAATGACGCCTACCTCGTTGTTTTCAAAAGTGGCATACAGTGATGCTTTTTCTTCACGGAGTTCTTGTAAAAATGTCGGTCCGCCCATCGGATTTTCTTTTTCAATAACAGTGATTTTCGGTTTTTTAGGATCTTCTGTTTCTTCAATTATTTCTTCGGTATATTTGTAAGGTGTGAAATATTCTTGCGCATTACCGTACTTTTTGTTCAAAGCTTCGTAGTATTTTTTGTATAAATGCATAATTTCTGCCGCATTTTGCGTGTCATCTTGCGGAGTTCCTTGCGCGTAAATACACCATAAGCGGTCAAGCTTGCCGTAAATAGCAATAATATGCTTGAACTCGGAGTTTATTTTCTGCTCATTTTCTACCAGATAAACTCCGGTATAATTTTTGCGTTCCGCCGGTTGAAGGGTAAAATCTATGTCTTTTGTTTCTTCTTGAGAGATGTTCCAATATAAACCAAAAGGGGCTTTTTCGTAAGTATCTTTAATGTGTTGTCTTTTTTCTTCGGCGCGTTTTTGCTCAAATTTTTCTTTATTGATTTTTTCTTCAATTTTTTCGCGCTCAATTTTTCCTTGTTCTAAGATTTGTTTCTCGCGTTCTTGCAGTTGTAAAATTTGCGGTTTTTGTTTGAGTAATTCATCCGGTTGAGAAGTCGCTTCGTTTAGAGCGTCAACCTCTTGAATGTAGGTATCCAGAAAATCCGGCGAATCCGTTTGTTGATTTTCGGTTGGCAAAGTATTCGGATTGGCGTAGGCGGCTTTTCCGCATATAAGTAAGCAAAACAACAAAATCAATGAGTATGGCTTTTTCATGAATTAATCCTTTAATAATCGCAAAAAAAAATTGAAAACAATCACCTTCTGTTGTAATATAACGCTGAAATGCAAATATTTTGTTAAATATCGGGAAATTTATAACAAAATGGAAAGAAACGATATACAAAAATTACTAATTCAAGTCGGGCGCGAAATTGTCAAAGAAAAAGGAACCGAGGCCTTAACCGTGCGCAAATTGTCGGAAGCATCAGGTTGTTCGGTGGGGGCGATTTATAATCAATTTGCCAATATGGAAAATTTTGTGGTGGTGCAAAATTATTTAACTTTAGATGAACTTTCCGCTAAGCTGTCCACAGTGAAAATTTCCAGCGATCCGTTTGTTGATATGAATAAACTTTTACAGGTATTTGTAGATTATGTGTTAGCCAATAAAAATCTATGGTATTTGCTTTATGGTTTTCATTTGCGCCATCATCGGGTTTACAGCTATTTTAATATGAAAAAAGTAGTGAAAATTATTGCTGTTATTCATGACTTGTTGCAGCGAATGGTGCCGAATATGGAAAGACCGGAAAGAGTTTTATCTTCACAAATATTATGGTTGACACTCTTTGCCGTCAGCTCTTTCTTAACAAAAGATATTTTGGATTCTTTAGTCAAAATCAATAAAAAGACGATTTGTCAGTTGATGATGAATACCTATGTTGCCGGTTTGACTGTCTTAGAGAAAAAAGTATAAGTTTTTGTTTTAATCTGCACCCAATCACACACTAA
>JAKSUO010000067.1 GCA_024408895.1 Alphaproteobacteria bacterium
CGGCGTATCCTTATACGCCGTCGGAGCAAAGAACAACGCCCCTGCATCTTTTTTCAAGCCGATTACAAAGATTGTAAACAGCGCAGGAGCGCCGTTTTTGCCCACTCGGCTTATTTAAAAAATAACGAGGTTGTGACGGAATACATCGTTTCGTCACAACCTCGTTGTATTAGCTGAATTCAATCGGTATGTCTTTTGTGAAAATGTAATCAACTGTGAATTGGTGGTTTATTTCATCAATCTCACCGCTTTTTGTAGTTGCAGTACCATAATATAAAACAATGGTTTGGCCGCTTTCAACAGTGATTTTAGCTTTGATATTTGTTGGTTCAACATATTCGCCACGATTATACGCATCAAAAATCATATTTACGATATCTTTATTTTTTTTGTCAAATTCATTTAAAGCATCTTTGAATTTTTGGTTGAAAATACTGCCACTATCAGAAAATGAAAAACTTATCTGCTCAATATACAATTCGTTATCTGTAGCAGACATGGAAAAAAATCTAAAATCTCTGTTTTTATTATTTATGGTAAATGCTACAAATGGTACAAATGTGATTATTATTGAAATAGTGATAATTGCAAAAGCGAGTTTCTTTTTTTGCATAACTGACACCTCCTTTCGTTTTTGCTTTCTCATAAACAAGTATCAATTCAAAAGGTGCTTTTGTTACCGAAAAAGTGGCAAAAAATAAATTTCGGCACTTTTTACAACAAATCAGATTAACTTTTGTATGATTTTACGGCAATATCTTAATGCTTTCAAAAACTTTTATTGCTTCCTCTTCTGTAATACTATTTGATGCAACCATATAAATGAAATGACCGTCATTTTCGATTACGCAAACACCACTGTCTGTTTTTGATATAGTGCGCTCTGTTCCGTTTTCCCTCTTTACCGTTTTGACAGTACCGTTTTCAGTATCAAACACTATTCCGCTTCTGATGGATAGCTGATCAATGCCTATCCAATTATCGCCGTCTTGGTAAAAGTAACTCGAATACCCGTACTTTGTCGGAAACTCCGTTTTCGTACAAACATACCCATCCGGGATATAGCCCGGAATAATTCCCGTAAGGTTTTCGGCTTTGCCGGGGTCGGCGACCTCATAGGTGCCGTATTTTTCAAAAACATTCAGTGTATATTCGCGGAATGCGGTGGATGCCGCCGCAGTTGCCGCCAACGCCGCCGCTAAAGCAGCAGCTATAAGCAGCCTTACGCCTTTTTTGGTGAGCGTATGGTATTTGTCGTTTCGCATACGGCTTAAAAGCCGTTTTATATTTTTGCGGTATGCGGCGCTCGGCTCGGTTGCGGGTACAATGTCGGGTATGGCGGCATACTCGGTACCGCAGGCAAGCAAACACGCCTCGGTCAGCTTCACGGATTGCATTCGTCTTCCTCCTCCAAGAGCTTTTTCAGCTTTTTGCGCGCAGTGTATAATCTTTTGCGCACGGCGCCGTCGGTGATTTTATACATATCGGCTATTTCTTTGGTAGTCAAGCCGTAGCCGTGGTGCAGGTACAGCAGGTTTCTGTCGTCCTCATCCAGCATCTGTATAAACCCGCTTATTTCGCCTGCGGCGTATTCGCAGAAGCAGTCTTCTTCAATCGTTTTTACTGCAGTCTCGCGTTCCTTTGTGCGCTTTTTATAAAAATTTATTGCATATCCGTCGGTTACGGTCAGAACAAAATTTTTTGTGCGGGTGCTGCCTATTTCTTCGATTTTTGCAAAATTTTTTGCAAAGTATATAAAAACCTCCTGCGCACAGTCCTCGGCATCGCTTGCGTTGTGCAGCCGGCTGCCCGCCCGCCACAAAACAAGCCGTTCGTACTTACGGTAAAATTGCTCAAACCGCGTCTTTTGCTCGGCGGTATCAATATATGCAAGGCATATTGCAAGCATGGGCTATCTTCCTTTCAGTATGTAATATAGCATATTAAAATATTGAAGTCAATTCGCAGCAACGCAAATAAAAACAACGCGGTCCACGAAAAACCGCGTTGTTTTATTGATTCCGAAAATCTGAAACCGAATCAAACGATTTTGAACATGGTCAGCATAACTTCAAATTCCTCGGCATATTTTTCTCCGCCGTCGGAGCAAAGAACAACACCCCTGCATCTTTTTTATGCCTGTTATTTTACTTTTATTTTGATACAGCATCCGAATATGCAAAGTAATACTCCGATTAAAGAAAGCGGCAACAGAGTGTTTTCTATCATCGTAACGGTTGTCGGAACATTCGTATAATAAAACGGAAAAACGCCCTGCATTTTATAAAAAATAAAGTTTGATAAAGTGTACAATATAAGTAATAAAACCGTTACAGATGTATTTTGTGTTATTCGGGAAACGAAAATTGTACACCCAAAATAAAATACGGATACCAGAATTATTTTAACAAGTTCTGCATATTGCACCGAAAATAATAAATTGAATAAAGTGAAAACCATAAAGATATTACAGCAATACAACAAAAACATCAGCAGTATTATCCAAATATTTTTGCTTTTTCTTCCCATAGACAATATTTCTTTGCCGTCAGAATCTGTAAATTCTTTTGAGATTAAAACTGGTATCCATATTGATGAAAACGGTAAGAATATTTGTGACAGTTCGGAAATGCTTTTATAAAACTCATCGCACAAACCGCGAGCCCGATATAAAAACAATGCAAATACGGGCAGTATTATATTGATGACTAACAGCGGTACCAAGGAGACGATACCGGTGTTTTTAAGCAAAAAATATACTCTTTCACAGTATAAAATCAATCGTTTTCTATAATACACATATATCCATCCTCAACAGTTGGGGAAACAGCAAATTCAGGTTTTGCAAATTCCGAAGACAGTATTCTCACATAATTGGTGCCATTCATAATAGATTTACTTAAAACATAATACTTGCTGTTTCCTTTTTTTAGTATTTCTTCCGGTACAAAGAAAACCTTGCCATTGGCTGATTCGCGAATTTGCTCACAAGTTCCCGAGGTTATTATTTCACCTTTTTTCATAATAATTATTTCATCGCACAGCGCTTCAACATCTTCAACTATATGAGTCGATAAAATAACTGTCTTATCTTTACTTAAAGAGGAAATGATGTTTTTGAATCGAATTCGTTCTTCCGGATCCAATCCGGCAGTCGGCTCGTCCAATAAAATCACATTAGGGTCTCCTAACAGTGCGCAGGCAATACCCAAACGCCGTAGCATACCGCCAGAGAGCGCCCGTACCTTTTTATTGACCTCACTGCTGAGATTAACGACCTCAAGGCAATTATATATATTGTCACGGCTGCTCTTTTTATCCAATCCTTTAAAATTGGCAATGAGTGTTAAGGCGTCAAATACCGACAGGTTTTTAAACAGACCGAAATGCTGTGGTAAATAACCGATTATTTTGTTATAATCTTTGATTTTTACCAATAGATCATTGTTATAAAAGACGGTTTTTCGGCCTTCTTTATAAATTCCGGTAATACATCGTAAAAGCGTTGTTTTACCCGCTCCGTTAGGTGCCAGAATACCGTAAATTCCGTTGTCGAAACTGTAATTGAGATCCGCCAGGACCGCTTTTCCCCCAAAGCTTTTATTCAAATTTTTAATTTCCAGCATTTCAATCCGCCTCCCAATTACTCAAGAAATCAAAAGCAGTTTTCGTACTGTCGCTGTTTATGTATTTTTTTGTTGCTTCTAAAAACGAATCCCCTGATGAATTAAGCTTTTTATCAAATATTAAAATCAGTCTGTTTTGTTCGGTGTCGGGGTTTTCTTTTGCCGAAAGCAATAACTGGCTGTATGCCGGCTTAACATTTTCGTATAAATTCAAGATGTTTTGCAAAAACTTTTTTTCGCTGTTTAAAAGCTGATTTGTATAACTTTCGGAAATACCGACAACATTAGTGCAGGTAATATAATCGTCATAAACAGTCATACGCTCGTATGCGCTTGTATTGTTTATGTTGGCTACAACCATTATTTTTTTTATTTTTTGTAACTCTTTGTGATTGTTTATAAAACCTTCAATCTCTTTGAACATAGTCGATTGCGGATAATTTTCAGTGAGAAATAAATAAGGGTATACAATGTCAATTCCGTTAATTTGCGCGGTTTCATATAAGCCACTGATCAATGTAACGGAATCCGCTTCGCCTGAGAAAGTGTTGAAAGCCGTTTCCGGAAGATTGCAAAATACTTTTTTCGGCGCTTTTACCGATACTTCATATAATGATTTCGGGGCTTGTTCATATTTTTCGAATCCCATTTCCTGATGATTATATAAATTCTTAAATCCGGGTTGTGGGTAAAAAGGAAAATAACCGGGGAGTGATATGCCTTGAGCATTCGAGTAAAATCTATTTCCCTGACCGCAGTAATTTACCGTTATCATTTTCGGGACTGTTTTGAAATAAACGGTAATATAATCCGAAACACGATCATATTTCAATCTGTTGTTGTTTTCATCAAAAATAGCGGTAACCGTGTAGCCGTGGTATAACGTGAATATTAGTTCCGAAGAAGCTATATCTGCCAAATACAGTTCTGCAACACCGCTTAATTTTCTGTCTATATCAAGGCTTAATTTGTACTTGCTTACGCTGAATTCAGCCGGTTGGCTTTTTTGTTCTGCATTTAAAACACCGTAATAATATTGGTCTGCTGCAAAACCGTTAATGGGATTATCGCTCAGATTGACTTTGGAAACGGGCTGAAAATACAGTAATATAAAAGCAAGCGATACGCAAAGGCTCGTTACGGATAATACAATAGCCTTTATTTTTTGCTTATTGATAAGTTTAAAGAGCAATATCGCTGTTAAGATAAAAACAAATACTCCGGTTCGTTGAAATTGGTATGATGATACCGGAAAACCGAAAGAATAAACCGGAGTCCAATCTACAAGAGGGGTTGAAAAATCAAATAAATCAACTAACGGGTAAATATTTAAATTGAAATTAGAATGGAACTGTGTCCCCAATATGCCGAAAATCGGCGATGTGAATAAACATACAACTATCATACCGGCATAGCCGTGCACTCTTTTTTTAAAGAAAGTTAAAGCGCTGCCGATTAGTATAAATATACCGGATGTCAAAAATATGTATAAAAAAATATTGAGTAATATTTGATTTATATATTCTTTATTGACTGCATAATTGCAAGCATAGAATATGATGTTTATTCCGCTCGTAATTACGCTGAATAACGTTAATATAAGCAATACGGTTCCGATACTGCTTGAATAAAATAGGAACAAACCGTTTTTCAGTGATGAAAAATACTCTGCGCAATTTTGTGTTTTGAGTGTTATGATATATTCATAAGCGATAAACATAAAAGCAACTGCGAAAATATAGTTTAACTTTAATGTTGAACTCAAAAGCACTAATGGTGAAACGGTATCTGCATTTATTAACGGAACGGATATCATTATCAAAAATGCCAAAACCACAAACAGAATGATTCCCACAAGTATTTTATTATTGACAAACCTTTTAAGTTGCAGTCTCATCAATTTCAAAACTATCACTCCTAACACCTGCAAATATGTACATGCATACTGTTACCAATATGCATGTACTTTCTTTGGTTTTCGATTTGTTCAAATCATTACCACATCCACCCTTGCGCAAATCCGCCTTTAGTGCCTACACCATAATTATCAAGCTCAAATCTCCAGTAAGCATTAGAAGATAAATGATAGTATGATTCTCTGTTGTAAAACCAATTATCTGATGTTTGCTTTTCTACCAAAAGTGCTGTATCTTGAGTGTATGTCAAAGTGTTTATTCTGTATTTCATTCTAAAATACACATTGCGTGTAGAACCACTGTGAACGACGCCGGTAAGCATTTTTGAGGTGGCTACTATACTTGAATTAACATATGTTTCAGTTTGTTCGGGGAATAAGGTCAGAGCATCGCAAGGCTGTTCAACTGCAAGGGCAGAGACACACAGTAAAGCGCTTGCTGAAATTGCCAACATAATTGATAATATTTTTTTCATAAGATATACCTTCCTTTTTGATATTGTAATCAGCAGTGTAAAAAGTTGAAAAGGATTGAAGTCTTTTGAGTTTTGCCTATGTATTTTTGAAGTGAAGTTTTCTCAATCATAATATTAATAATGCCAAAAAATCATAAACACTACACAAATACTTACTGTTTATTTCAAAAACACCTACACAAAAGTATTTGTTAAATCTTTAGCCAAAACCACCTCCTTTCGTTTCATCATTTTTTTACCCATAATAGTACAATGTTATTGTTTCTGAAGAAGAATTAACATACGCCGTGAACACCGCTTTTAAGCGATAATCACCGAACGGATTGGTCAGCTTGCTTTTTTCGAGGCTGCCTGTCCGACCTGTAAACACTTGTTCCCACGTTTCTACAGTTGAATATGTACCATCGGTTAATTTTTGCAATTCCAATTTGATTTTCACGCTTGTAACACTTGAATTGCCTGTGATTTTGCCGTAAACGGTTGTAGATAGGGCTCCGTGTTCAATCGTACCCTCGGTTTGGCTGATGTATGTTGTTCTTTCCGATTCTTCATTTTGATTTGTATTTACTGCAAGTGCTGCGGTTGAAAGAACCGTCAAAAAGACAAGCACAATTGCTGCAGAAACGCACAGTTTTTTCATTTTCATAAAATTCACCTCCTGTTCCGATCCGAAATTCAGGGCGATTACACCCTTCCATTATACAGTGCGGAAAAAGGAGGTGAACGTTACATCAACCTGA
>JAKSUO010000068.1 GCA_024408895.1 Alphaproteobacteria bacterium
CGGCTGACGCGAGTAAATGCGCCGTAATTTTTTGACGCCATATACAAAGAAGTACGCAAGGAAACAGGCACGGCTGACGGGGAAAACTCGGCTGACGCGAGTAAATGCGCCGCAATTTTTTGACGCCATATACAAAGAAGTACACAAGGAAACAGGCACGGCTGACGGGGAAAACTCGTCTGACGCGAGTAAATGCGCCGCAATTTTTTGACGCCGTGTACAAAGAGGTACACAAGGAAAAAAATTGCAAGCAGTTACCCGTCAGACGAGTTTTAAAAAAAGAAAGAGTGGGAAAAAACCCACTCAATCCCTTATTTCAGAAAATTTGCTGTTTTTAACAAGTTTAGTACATCGGACGTTGAGAAATCAGATGCATCTGACCACAATCACCGCCTTCGCAAACTTCTGCTCTATTATAAGGGCGTGTTTCGAAAGAAGTAGATTCAAACGTACGAGGTTCATACACTGTACGATATGTTGTGTTCTTGTAAACAACTTTTACCGGCGTTCTAACTGTATATTCTTTCGCCGGGCAACCGCCACAATTTGCAACCGGCGCAGAAGCCTGGCAGCAAGGAGTCGGTTGAACAACCGGTGCCGGTACTGGTGCCGGTCTCGGTTTAACTAATGTATCGCTGCATCCTTCACGGCCAGCGTATTGATAATTGCGGCCTTCATTAACATTGTCGTTGGCGCAAGCCGTCAAGCCGGCAACCAAAACCAACGCTATTGCGTAATATAAATTTTTCATATAATCCTCCAGTTAATTTCCTGAAAATTAGAACATTCATAATCATTTTTATTATTAACAGAAAATTAATTATTTGTTAAGCATTTTTTTACTTTTTGCTTTTTTTTATATAAAAGCAGGCAAAAAAAGTCTTTTTTTGACATATACTGTCTTTTAAAAATTACAATGTCATTTTTTAATTTTTTTATCTTTTATTTTGTAACATATTGATTTAAAATGATATTTCCTAAAATCCCCGATTCGCAATTTTTAAATACTTTCACCAATGCTGTCCACAAAATAATAAAATAGTTAAACATTAGAAGATTAATTTTCTAAAATCTTTAATTCTTCTGGCGTTAAAGTTATTTTTTCGCCGTTATTAACAGTATATCCGCTTATCGGCTTATCATTTGCAAACACAACCTCGGCAATCAATTCACCATTTTCATCATAAGTTTTTTGCGCACCGTTTTGCACACCGGCTGTGAAATTAAGTTCATTATGGACCTGTCCATCCGGATAATAATTATACAAAGGACCATCAACTTGACCTTTTCTAAATGTTGTTTTGTTTTGAAGTGTTCCTTCTTCATCATAGAATTTGCCCTCACCGTCCGGCAATCCGTCTTTGCTTTCCACTTCCATACGCACGCCACCATTTTGATAATATATTTTGTAAACGCCGTTAATCGGTTTATCTTGCATATCATAAACCACCCCATTAACCACGCTGGTATTATTCTCATTATATATCAAAACACTTGCTGTATCATCATTACACGCCGCGCACAAAAACATCAAACATAAAGCGCAAATTTTAAAATTCATATTAAGTCTCCTAAAGTATGACTTTATGCTAAATAAAACCCTCTAAAATGTCAAACAAGAATAAAAAAGACTCACAGCGGATATTTCCGATGTTTTTCATTTGACATTACTTGAGTTATCGTACTACTATGATTGCCGAGAAACAATTCTCGTTTACACAACTTATATGTAAGGAATAATAAAATGAATAAAAATGAATTAATTGACAGCATTTCCAAAACATCGGGATTAACAAAAACAGATTCTGCCAAAGCATTGGATGCTTTTATCACATCAGTATGCAGTACGTTAAAATCCGGCGGAGATGTTCGCTTGGTTGGTTTCGGTACATTTGCCACATCTAAAAGATCCGCTACAACCGCCATAAATCCGCGCACACGTCAACCGGTTAAAGTTCCGGCTCACAATGTTGCAAAATTCAAAGCAGGTAAAACATTACAAGATGTTGTAAACAGCAAATAATTGTTGCGTTTGATTAAGAAAAAGGCGGCTGATTAAACTCTCCGCCTTTTTTAGTTGGATATTTTTATTTTGCCGTTGCCATAACCCAATATTTTTACTATTCTGCAAGAAAGAATAACAAAGAGTAGCTCATGATTAAACAACTGAAAATACTTTTAACCCGCGACAGAAGCGCATTTTCCACTAAATGGGTATGCAATTTTGCCACGAATTTATCAAATGCCGGTCACAAAGTGATATTATTGTGCGACACTACGGAAAATAAAGTTGATGTTCCGATAAGTTCGGATGTTATCAAAATCAATTTAAGCGGCAAAACGAACAATTTTCTGACCAATCTGTGGCACAGCATACGCCAATACATCACCTTGCCGACTTGGCGTTTCGGCAAAGCTTTGCGCCAGATACAGCCTGACGTTATCATCTGCTACTTTTTGCAGGATTTATTCAATGTATCATTCTGGCAAAATCACAATATCCCGATTATTTTAATGATGCACAATCCTCCGAACGAAGTTTTTGAAAAACAATTCAAACATTGGTGGAAAAGGATTATATATAGGCGTTTAATTCAAAGAGTTGCCGTTATACAAGTTTTAATGCCCGAATTTGTTGATATGGTGAAAAAAGAATTCCCCGATAAAGAAGTTGTAGTTATTGCAAATCAAGTTCCAATGCCGGAACAAGAAAAAGATTATAGCGTGAACACAAAAACCATAATTCATGTGGCGCAAATTGCCAAAGCGAAGCGCCAACAAGATTTAATAGAAGCGTTTATTCCGCTTGCAAAAGATTTTCCGGATTGGAAAATAAAGTTTTTCGGCAAGGTAAAAAATTCTCCGAAACACCTCAAATATATGCAGAATTTACAAAAAATTGTCAGCAATAATAATCTGGAAAATCAAATTTTGTTCCCCGGTTTTTCGCATAACATCACCGAAGAATATCTAAATGCGGAAATTGTGGCCTTACCATCTTATACCGAAGGGTTCGGTTACGGATTGGCCGATGGCTTGGCTCTCGGCTTGCCGGGTATCGGTTATGATTTTGCCTTAGCCATCAACAGAATTTTAGTTAATGAAAAAAGCGGTTATTTGGTAAAAGATATTGATGAAATGACAGAAAAACTCAAACTTTTAATGACAGATGGCAAATTACGTAAACAAATGGGGCAATTTGCCAGAAAAGATATGGAAAAATATTCTCCGCAAATCATCATATCTCAATGGTTGCAACTCATAGAAAAAGTCTTGGAGGGCAAATAAATGAATAAAAAATGCCAAAATCAACATATATATTTTTGTGCTGACCATAATTATCTACCGTTTACTTCTGCAACAATGGCTTCAATATTGGCTAATTCTTCGGCAAACACTAAACAAACATTCCATATCATAAGTGACGATATAACCGATAACGATATTATAAAATTGCAGAATATGAATGATATAAAAAAATGTGATGTTATTCTGCACAAAATTCATAAAGAAGAATTTGAACAATGTAACGATATGGATTTCGGATATTTATCCCTTGGCTCTCTATATCGTTTTAAAATTGCTGATTTTTTCCCAAAAGACGCAGATAAAGTGTTATATCTGGATGGAGATATGATTGTAACATCACCGTTAGATGACTTGTTTGCAACTGATTTAGAAAATAATTTTGCTGCCGTAGTTGAGGAAAAAGGTGCAATTCAAGTGCAAAATTTACAATTACAAAGCGGAAAATATTTTAATGCCGGTATGATTTTATTTAATACGAAAAAATTTATCGGACACGATTTGTTAAAAGAAGCTCTTGAATATTACAGCCAAAACAAAGAAAAAATTTTGTTCCATGATCAAGATATTTTAAACGGCTTATGGGACACACAAACAAAATTCATTGAACAAAAGTATAATGTGCCATCCTTTGTAAAACATTTCAAAAATCCAGTTATTATACATTATACCGGTTTTGTAAAAAAGCCTTGGCACACATATTGTCGTCATCCGCTTAAAAATGAGTGGCTTAAATACGCACAAATGTCGCCATATAAAAAATCAGCAAATGAATTGTTGATATTTAAAATCAAGAGATTTTTGAGTAATCTTTTTTATTTTAGCAAAGACCCTACACATAAAAAATATTACATTTTATGCTTGTTTGGGATGAATTTCGGAATTGGTAAAAAAGACAATAAATCTATTTAATAAGGAAGGTAATTATGAGTATTTTCAAGAAAAAAGTTAAACCACATAAGACAACTTATTTTTTTTGTGGGATTCCGGTATTTCGGACAACTCCGAGTATTAAATCGGTATTAAATGATGCCGTTGCCAGAATAAATAAGTTGGAATATTGCACACTCCCTGATATTACCAAAATTTCGCCTGCAACCGGAGTTATGCGTGATTTGCAACTGGCTAATCTTAAAATTTTAAAAAGCGTAGATACTTTTTGTAAAAAGCACAAAATCAGATATTGGTTAGACTTAGGTACTCTTTTAGGCGCATATCGCCATAATGATTTCATTCCTTGGGATGATGATGTGGATATAGGTATGCTTCGCGAAGATTACGACAAAATGATAAAGCTGTTTAATCAAGAAAACAAAGATGATGATATAGAATTGAACTACTTTTGCGGAAAAAACGGCTCGTCTAATATGATAAAAATTCAACACAAACATATTCCGGAAACTTGGGTTGACATTTTTCCTTATGAATTATACAGCAGAAAAGTTGAAACTTGGGAAGAAAAGCTAAAATTGACAAAGGAAGTGCGAAAAAAAATATGCAAATATCGTATTCCTTATAAAGAAGAAGATAAATATGAATTTCACCAAAGACTGCGCAAAATACACTTTGAAAAAATTATGAACGGAGAACCAACTGCTTTAGAAAAAGATAAGCCGGCAATTTTCCCGAGTTGCGACTTTTTGCACGGTCCGAAATATTCTTTTTTCGTAGATTATGAAACAATTTTTCCACTGAAAAAAATAAAATTCTGCGGATATGAATTCAGCACTGTAAATGATATTGATACTTACTTAACAACAAATTACGGCGACTATATGGCATATCCTAGATATGTTGACAACATCCATACAGATTTTAGTAAAATGCCTATTGAACATATTTTAATGATAAAAAAATACATTAAATAAAAAAGGTTATAAAATGACTAAAATAACAATTGTTACTGCTACTTTTAATTTAATTAAAAACAACAGAGTTGAAACATTTAAGCAATGTTTAGAAAGCGTACATAATCAAACATATAAGGATTATGAACATATAATAATTGACGGAGCATCAACCGACGGAACATTGGCCATACTGGAAGAATATCAAAATAAGGGCTGGATTAAATATTATTCCGAACCCGACAAAGGTATTTATGATGCAATGAACAAAGGAATTGATAAGGCACAAGGAGAATATATCGCTTTTTTAAATTCCGATGATTTTTATCACAATCCTAATGGTTTTTCCGAAGTTGTCAAAACTATGCAGAATAATCCTCAAGCCCAATTTACATATTCCGGACATATTATGTTGTTTGAAGATGGCCATAAAATAAATATGATGCCTAAGATTCATAAAATTTTTACACGAATGCCATTTTGTCATCAGACAATGTTTACTAAAACAAAATTATTAAAAGATTACGGCAAATTTAATACAAATTATAAAATATGTGCAGATTATGATTTTATTATGAAATTGGCGCTAGATAATGTATTTTCCATTGAAACACCTTTAATATTTACAACTTTTAGACAAGGTGGAGCAAGCGATAAATATGAAGAAATTTGTAAACAAGATAAAATCAATATTTATATAAATAATTACGATATATCAAAAGATGAAGCCGAAAGATTACTCAAAAAGTTAAATAACTACATTTCATTATACACCTATTTAAAAATTAAAATAAAGTCATTTTTGGGAAGTAAATTGTGAATAAAATGGCTAAAAATAAACAACATTTTCATAATATAATTATCGGAGCTGGGGCGTCCGGTTTGATGTGTGCCGGTAATATTGCCGAAAACGGCGACACTTTGATTTTGGCAAAACAACCGCAAATTGCTTATAAAGTAAAAATTTCCGGTGGTGGAAAATGTAATTTTACAAATTTAAACGCCTCTTATAACAATTATTTTTGCAATAACAAACATTTTGCAAAATCAGCATTGGCACGATTTTCGCCCCAGAATATGATTAAATTATTGCAACAAAATCATATCAAATATGAAGAACGACAAAACGGGCAAATGTTTGCTTTTGATGCTAAAGAAATTGCTGATTTATTGCTAAATAAGTGCAAAGAAAAGCAAGTTAAAATTCAAACAAACTGCCAAATTACTGAAGTTAAAAAAGATAATGATGTTTTTATAATAACCGCAAATAGCGATATATATACTTGTGATAATTTAATTATTGCCACCGGCGGTATATCTTTTTCTAAAATTGGTGCCACCGACTTCGGATATAGAATAGCAAAGCAATTCGC
>JAKSUO010000069.1 GCA_024408895.1 Alphaproteobacteria bacterium
TATGTATAAACATAAATTATCGTTACTTTTGTGCGGACTTTTGTGTTCTACAACTTTGTTATCGGCTTGCTCGGGAGATAAGGTTTTGCCGAAAGGAACGCGTGTTGCCGTGTTGGATCAGACAACAATTGTTAAACCTGATGTGGCAAAAAGTGCCGATAAAATACAAATTGCGAAGGAAACGTCTAACACAACTTGGTTGCAATCAGATATGAATGCGCAACACGTTATGCCGAATGCTAAAACCGGTTTTGATTTTGTTAAACAGTGGAAAGCTGATTTTGGTCAGGGAAATTCTAAACGCGAGTTTTTGATTTCAAAACCACTTATCAAGGAACATATTGTTTATACATTGGATGCCGATGCTGAGTTGCGCGCTTTTAATCTTAAGGATGGTGAAAAGCTGTGGAGTGTTGAACTAATGCCTAGCAACCGCCGAGTTAGCGATACGGCGATTAAAGGTGCTGGTTTGGCTTTAGATGGTAATGAGATTTATGTTACAACCGGTTTCGGGGTTGTAGTTGCGGTTAGCGCCAAAGACGGTAGCAAACTGTGGGAACAAGACATACATGCTCCTCTCAGAATTGCTCCGACGGTTGCCGGCAATAAAGTGTTTGTTCAAAGCGTGGACAATAAATTTTTTGCGTTGGATAAGTCAAACGGAGAAATTTTGTGGGATTATGATATTGCTATGGAAGAAACCACAATGGTTGGTGGTGCTGTCGCCGCGTACAGTGCAAAAGCAGATGTCGTCATTACCGGATTTTCTAACGGCGAAATTCAAGCGTTTGGAGCGGCATACGGCTCACCTTTGTGGTCTGATTTCTTGGTAGCGAATCGTCAAGCTTATTCCTCTACTTTTTTACATACGATTAAAGCATCTCCGGTTATAGATGAACAGACGGTATATGTGTTGGGCAGTGGTAATGTTCTGGCAGCTTTGGATTTATACAGCGGTACACGCAACTGGGAAAAGGAAATCGGCGGTCAGCAGACACCTTTCGTTTCTGGTAATACATTGTTTGTTGTAAGCAATAATAATGAGCTGATTGCTCTTGATAAGACAAACGGTGATGTTTTGTGGTCAAAGGCGATAGATTTGAAAGGCAAGGCATCTGAAGTGATTGTCTATGCGCCGGTTGTCTTAAACAGCCGGGTTGTTGTTAGCTTATCTAATGGAATTGTGCATGCGTTTGATCCGAAAACGGGCAATCTGTTAAATACGGTTGATTTGGATGAAAAACTTAATTCCGCACCAATCGCGGCTAGCGGTTACATTATATTCATCACATCAAATGCCAAACTTTTGGCTTATAAATAGGAGATAAAATGCTCACTGTTGCGGTTATTGGCCGGCCGAATGTCGGAAAATCTACACTTTTTAACCGTCTGGTTGGTAAAAAACTGGCTATTGTGCATGATATGCCTGGGGTAACGCGTGATCGTAAAATGGCGCCGGCAAAATTTAATGATTTGGAATTGCAAGTTATTGATACGGCCCGTTATGAATATTCCAAAGAAGATAATATGGAAAGCCGGATGTGGACGCAAACGCAAATGGCAATTGCCGATGCGGATGTTTGCTTGTTTTTGTTTGATGCGCGGGCCGGTGTGCAACCTTATGATGAATTGTTTGCTGATTTGGTGCGGCGCACCGAAAAGCCGATTATTCTTCTTGCCAATAAATGTGAAGGCGCAAAACTTGAAAACGGTATATATGAAGCTTATAAACTTGGGCTTGGAGATCCGATAGTTTTTTCTGCCGAGCACGGTATCGGTTTTACGGATTTATATTTGGAACTTCTGAAAATTCAGCAAGAAAAAGATGAAAAACAGAAAGGCAAACTTGAAGAAAAAGTTGTCGGCGAAATTTCGGAAGATTTTGAGCCGATTGAAAACGGAAAACCAATACAAGTTGCCTTTGTCGGCAGACCGAATGTCGGAAAATCCACGTTGGTGAACGCCCTTCTCGGCGACGAACGTATGCTGACAGGGCCGGAAGCCGGTATGACGCGTGACGCAATTACAACCGAGTGGCAATGGAAAGGCCATAAATTTAATTTGGTGGATACTGCCGGCTTACGCCGACAGGCAAAAGTTGTAAATTCCCTTGAAAAAATGTCGGTTGAAAGCACAATGTACGCGGCTAATATGGCGCAAGTTGTTGTTTTGGTTTTGGATGCCGATGCGGTTTTAGATAAACAGGATTTAACTATTGCTCGTAAAATAATTGATGAGGGCAGGGCTTTGGTGATTGCCGTTAATAAATGGGACATTGCGAATCGGCAGGAAGCACTGGACAGACTTAATTATAAACTGGAAACATCATTAACTCAAGTTTCCGGTGTGCCGACAGTGACAATATCTGCTTTGAAAAAGCAGGGCCTGGATAATCTGATGAGCGCTATTTTGAAAGTTTATGAACGTTGGAATATCCGTGTTCCGACAGCGCCGCTGAATAATTGGTTTGCCGAAGTTCAAGAACAAAATCCGGCACCGCTTGGTAAAAATAAACGCCGTATAAAACTCAAATATGTAACACAGGCCAAAACGCGCCCACCGTCATTTTTTATTTTTTCAAGCAATCCGGAAGGGCTGCCGGAATCATATTTGCGTTATTTGGTAAACAGTTTGCGTGAAACGTTTAATATGCGCGGTGTGCCAATTCGTATTACGGTGCGAAAGGCAGATAATCCGTATGCCGATAAAAAGAAAAACAAAAAACCTTCGGAATAACCGAAGGTTTTTTTAATTTTTATCGTTTATTTTTTGATATTGCGAGCGTAAAGATCTACTTTATCCACGAAACCATAATTGATGGCATAAACGATTATGCCGGCGCAAACAGCTGCAAAAATGATTGTCAGGAAATACTTGAAAGAACTTTGTATGGTTGCCACCCAATTTACTTGATTTGAATTTATATGATAAATGTGTTTAAAAAGCAGTGCGTATAATAAAGCAATTGCAAAAATAGCCCCGTATAAATATGGTGATTGCACGAGCTGATGAATATTTTGGGTTGGATATGTGAGCATAATAAACAATCCTCCGCCAAAACCCATGAAAGCCATTGGTTCCATAATGAGATTGCGAAAAATGAATCTAATAAAACTTGTTATCATTTGTGTTTCCTTTCATTATATAGAATATTTATTAATACAATTTAAGAGTTTTTCAATATTATGTTGCACTAAATCGGCATTTTCATCTTCAATTTTAAGACGAATAACCGGTTCCGTGCCGGATTTGCGTACCAAAACAACACCATGTCCTTCAAGCTGTTTCTTAATTTCTGCAATACAATTTTGAATCTCCTCATTTTCCAAAATATGTGAAATAATAGTTTTATCGGCAAAACGTAAATTTTTTGAACAACTTGGGAAAGGTGTGAAAACAGGAAAAATTTCGCTTACTTTTTTTCCGCTTTCTTTAATGCCTAAACAAACAACGATTGCTGTTAAAAGTGCATCGCCTGTGTGTGAATAATCGCTTAAAACCATGTGCCCTGATTCTTCGCCGCCGAGATTACTGCCGGTTTGGCGCATTTTTTCAATAACATAGCGTTCACCAACAGCAGAGGTTTGATAATCTATTCCCAGTGAGCGAATATATTTGCCCAACCCTAAGTTTGAATAAATTGTGGCAACAACGGTATTTCCTTTAAGCAAATTATGTCGTTTGAAATAAGATGACAGATAAGCAATAATTTGGTCTCCGTCCAAACGATTGCCGTTTTCATCGCAAATAATGATGCGGTCACCGTCACCATCAACCGCAATTCCTAAATCATAATGATTTTCAATAACTGTTTTGCATAAAATTTCGGTATGTTGTGAACCGCAATCCTGATTAATATTATATCCGTCCGGAGTATCTGCCAAACTGATAATATTGGCGCCGAGAGATTTAAATACTTTCGGTAAAATGGCTGACATTGCGCCGTTTGCACTGTCCACCACAATATTCATATTTGAAAGAGCCTCGGATGAAGCCAGTTTTTGTATTGTTTGCAGATAATTTTTAAGGCCGGCTTCAACGGGTATTATTTTACCGATTTTATTTTCATCATAGTCAGATTCGTATTCGTAAGCCGACATTTTTTCCTCAAGTATCGTGGTTTGCGAATCTGAAAATTTATCGCCGTTGGCGGCAATTAATTTTAATCCGTTATCATGATAATGATTATGAGAAGCCGTAATCATAATTCCCATATCAACATTGAGTGTTGGTATTAATGTTGTACACAATGGAGTGGGAATGATACCTAAATCCAGAACGTCTATACCTTTTGCAGTAAAACCGGCACATAAAGAACAGAATAACATATCCTTTGATATGCGCGGATCGCGCGCAATGGCAATTTTGTGTTGTTTAGTGCAAAACAAATGACTCAAGATTACCGCAAGTTTAAAACAAAAATTTGCAGTTAGCGGATATTGGTTTGCAATACCCCTAATACCATCCGTTCCGAAAAGCTTTTCACTCATATCATTATCCTTTTTAATAATAAAGCCGCTTTTGACAGCGGCTTTATTTTGCTTTTATGCCCGTTAAAATACGTAACGAACGCCGCCGTAAATTTCATGAGCATCAATGTTTTTGATGTGACGTAGAGAGTTCATGTCATAGTAACGATAACCAGCATCAACATTGAAACGGTTTGTTACCTTAACGCTGACACCGCCACCAACTGACCAAGTCAAACGTGTAGGCTTATAGTTGCCAGTATTGGTAAGAACAGCTGTTTGGCCAAGCGGGCTAGTCATAATTTCAGAGTATTTCAACTTTGTGAAACCGATACCGGCTCCGATATATGGAGTGAACCAAGAATAAGGTGCTAAGTCAATATATCCGTTTAACATATAAGAATATGTTTTAAAGTTTACTTTAGAGTTGACACCAGCTGAGCTGTAAGAGTGTTCATTTTTATCACGCCATACATATTCCAATTCTACACGGAAGTAATCATGACGATAACCAAGAGCGCCACTAAGCATTAATTTATTTTTATCTATACCGGAATCATCGTCTGATGCGTCATCTTTATAATGAACAACACCGCCACGAACGCCGAGATACATACCATTACAATCTGCAAGAGCAGTATGCGCAATACTCATACCTAAAAACAATACAGAGGTTGCTAACAACAATTTTTTCATTTGAGTACTCCTTTCTAAACAGTTGTTATGCTCAATTCTTAGTTTAATAAACTTAATATTTAATTAAAAGCTGTGAAAATGCTTAAAAAACATTGATTTTCTGCAAAATACGAGTTAATTTTTTCATTGAAGGCAGTCGGATAGCTGCGTCTTGGAAGGGAAAATCCAAAGATGAGGAAAGTCCGGGCTTCACGGAAACAAGATACCAGATAACGTCTGGCTGGAGAAATCCACGGGAAAGTGCCGCAGAAAATTACCGCCGAACAATTTTCGGTAAGGTTGAAAAGGCGAGGTAAGAGCTCACCGCGTGAACAGTAATGTTGACGGCTTAGGTAAACCCTATCTGATGTAAGACCAAATGAGGAGGCTTCGGCTTTAGCTGAATGCGAGGAGAGTTTCCGCTCCGCTCCAGAGGTAGGTCGCACCAGCCGGATGGTAACATTCGGCGCAGATGAATAGCTATCGCACAAATCTTTGCCTTTTGGGTAAAGCAAATAAGTGTACAGAACTCGGCTTACAGATTGCCTTCAAAAGTTTTAATAAGGAGCAAATTCGTGCAAAAAACTTTGAAAAATAGTGTGGAAATTAATGGAATCGGTTTGCACAGCGGCTGCAAAAGCCAAATTGTGCTGCATCCGGCAGAAGGAAACAGCGGTATTGTGTTTGTCCGTTCCGATGTCAAAGGCGCTAAGGAAGTGCCGGCATTGTATTCAAGCGTTGCCGATACAAGAAATTGCACTTGTCTGGCAGATGATTCCGGCAATATTGTCAGCACAATAGAACATATTATGGCAGCGCTGTATGCTTTAGATATAGATAATCTTCGCATAGAAGTTAATAATCCGGAAATGCCGATTATGGACGGTAGCGCACTTGCATTTTGGGATATTCTTAAAAATCAACAGCTTGAAGAGCAAAAAGCAAGGCGAAAATTTTTGAAAGTTAAAAAAACTGTACGATTTGAAGATGATAAAGGCAATTATATCAGCTTGCAACCGGCCAATCAATTGAGCGTCCATTTTGTGATAGATTTCCCTTCAAAAATAGTCGGACACCAAGAATTTGATGACGTTATTAATAAAGAAAATTTTGTAAATAAGATTGCACCGGCCAGAACGTTTTGTGAAAAATATCAGATTGATTATCTTCGTTCCGTCGGTTTAATTAAGGGAGGCAGTCTGGATAATGCCGTTGTTCTGGATGGCGAAACAATACTTAATGAAGGCGGTTTTAGAGTTTTGAATGAATGTGTAAATCATAAAACTTTGGATTGTGTTGGCGATATGTTCACATCCGGATACCGTTTATTGGCTAAAATAGATGCCTTTCATACAGGACACTTCCATAATAATGAGGT
>JAKSUO010000007.1 GCA_024408895.1 Alphaproteobacteria bacterium
AATGCTGATGCTGCGTCTTGGAAAATCGTATCTACAAAAAAATCTGATTAAGTTTGTTTTTTTGTGTGCTTTTATATTCTTGTTAAACGGATGTTTTAAAGAATCTCCGGTTTCTCCGGAAACTGTTGGTACTGTCAGGTTAGAAAAAAAGCAAATTCAAAACTTATCCGGTTGGGAAAAGGAAGATTTTAAAAGTGTTATAGAAGTTTTTAATAAAAATTGCGGTAAAATATTAAGTAATAAAAACGAGTATATTTATAATGCCGCTATAAAAATTAAAACAAAAGAATACCAAAAAATATGCCAGAAGTTTATGAATAAAAATATCAATTCTTCTTCGGAAATGAAAAGTTTTATGGAAAACGAATTTGATGTTTATGCTGTCAGTGATAATGAAAATTATGAAGGAAAATTCACATCTTATTATGAAGCTGTTATTTATGCCTCATTTGAAAAAAATGCAGAATATAAATATCCGGTATATGGAAAACCAAAAGATTTAATAGAAATAAATTTGCGTGATTTTGATGAAAGTTTACCGAATACCCGTCTAGTTGGACGTGTGGAAAACGGAAAATTTATTCCTTACTATAACAGGCGAAAAATTGAAAATGAAGGAGTAAATGCACCGGTTTTGATGTGGGGTAATGATTTAGTTGATATACATTTTATGCAAATTCAAGGTTCGGCAATTGCAAAAATGGATGATGGTTCTGAATTAAGAATTGGTTTTGCTGATAGCAATGGCCTTAAATTCAGAGGTATAGGCAGTATTATGTTGGAAAAGAAAATTTTAAAATCCGGCGAAGTTTCTATGCCTAAAATAAGAGAATGGTTGCGTAAAAATCCGGATAAAGCACAAGAATTAATGGCTGAAAATAATCGTTTTATTTTTCAAAAAATATCCGATGCCGATGGTCCGGTTGGTGCTTTGGGAGTGTCATTGACTGCCGGTCGCAGTATAGCTGTTGATAATAAATATATACCGCTTGGTGCTATAATGTGGCTGGATACAGTTAGCCCTGATAATAATAAAATTCAGAAAATAATTTTCGCGCAAGATATAGGTAGTGCTATTAAAGGTGTTGTGCGCGGTGATTATTTTTGGGGACACGGTGAAGAAGCTTTACAACAAGCGGGAAGGATGAACTCTGTTGGCAGATATTATATTTTTGCGCCGAAAAACTCTGTTATAAAGGCACAATAAAATGCCCGATATAACAGAGGATGAAAAATATTGGCTGGAAGCGGTTAAAGATATTAAAAAACAAACCGAAAAATCAGTAGATATTTTACCTCAAAAAACATCTCAAATAAAAGTTAATAACCAAAGGCAATATGCGGTAAAACAAGATTTTTCAACATATTCAAAAGATTTGGAAGATTTTACCGGCGGTGTAGATAAAGCAACTTTGCGAAAGTTTAAAAAAGAAGAATTCACTGTTGAGGCTGTGTTGGATTTACACGGATTAAATGAAGATGAAGCTTTTGAAAAAGTAGATGCTTTTATTCCTCAATGTTATAATGCGGGAAAACGATGTATTATAATTATTACCGGAAAAGGTATAAATATCCATTCAACAGAAGATGTTTTTATGGCGAAGGGCATTTTGCGCAAGCAACTGCCTCAATGGTTAAATATGCCGAGATTACGTGGTATGATACTTGTTTACAAACATCCGTCAGAACATCTGGGCGGAAGCGGTGCTGTTTACATTTTGTTGCGTCGTAATAAGGAAATTTGAATTTTATTTTATAAAAAAAATGGTAGTCCCGGGCAGAGTTGAACTGCCGACTCATCCATGTCAAGGATACGTGATAACCGTTTCACCACGGAAGTGAGATTATCGGCATCATAAGACAGGTAATTTAACTGTCAAAATGATTTTTTATTGAATTGCAATTAATTTAATATATCAGGAAAAAATATCCATGAATTACCTGTGTTTAAGGTATTCAATAAAAATTTATGTATAAGAATATAACAAGTAATCAAAGATAAGTATGTCAACATATCGGAATAAGTTTTAATATGCATTAGTTTCTCCTATATAGTTCTGTTTTAAAAAGTATATAACAGAAAATATATAAAATCAACTAATAAATTACATATTATATTTTATACAATCTTTGGTTGTTTTTTAGTTTTGACCCGCATTGCGTAAACTTGTAATTATATTTTCAGCGGAATACTGCATTTCGTCACTAATTCCCATAGAAGACAAAGCAAGTTTTTTAGCGCATGTGCCGGCAATATCTTTAGCGGTGGCACTAACGGTGTTTGTAAATAAACTACCTGCTTGCAAACGAGTCTGTGCCTCACTCAACATACATGATTGCATTTTTGAACGAGCCCCGACGTTTGTATTATTTGAACTTTGCATAAACGAATCTAATCCGGAGCAACCACAAACGTTTAAGATTGCTAATATCATTAATAACTTTTTCATTTTATCTCCTTTATTTATCTTTATTTGTCATAAAATAAGTATAAAGAGTTAAAATTTTTATAACATAAATCAATAATATAATATATATGTCCACAAAATTACAACTAACCGTAAACAAGCATCTTTCAAGTGTATTCTTAAATTTAGATTGACAATTTTATGAGTTGATTCTATATGATGAATAGAACTAATTGAAAGGTAAAAAAATGAAGCAGAAAAATTCTATTCGCGGCAGGATTGATGATAATGAACCGAATCCGGTTGATGTTCATGTTGGTAAAAGAATAAGATTGCGCCGTACGATTTTGCACATTACCCAGCAACAAATGTCAAAAATGTTGGGTTTGACATTTCAACAAGTTCAAAAATATGAAAAAGGTATGAACCGTGTCGGTGCCAGTCGTTTATGGGATATCAGCCGTGTATTGGAAGTTCCGATGGGCTTTTTCTTTGAAGATATGGATGATAAGGTTGCCCAAAAAAGTCCACGCATGTTATATAATGATGAATACCGATATGCAGTGGAAGAGGGTGTTCGGAGCGCAGATGAAGATCCGATGAAAAAACAAGAAACATTGGAATTGGTGCGCGCTTATTATAAAATCCCAAATCGTGCTGTTGCAAAGAATTTATTTAATTTAATTGTTACCTTGTCCAAATCAACCGCCGGGATGGCCAGAGTTGACGATGATGATGAGGAATTATAATTTGCAAGATAAACCTAAATTTTTCGGACGTCGTAAGGGACGCACAATTCATAAGGCAAAAAGCTTTTTGTTGGATAAGTTTTTGCCTCGTGTTTTATTAAATTCCACAGAAAATATTGAATTAAGCCGGTGTTTTGCTTCTCCAAAAGAGCAGTATTGTTTAGAAATAGGGTTTGGTGATGGCGAACATTTGGCAAGTATTGCTAAACATCAGCCGCAAAACGGTTTTATCGGTGTGGAAGTGTTTAAAAACGGTGTGGCAAATTTATTGAGTTTGCTTACCGGTATAAAAGAGGGAAAAGAAGAAGATTTATCCGGAAATATAGATTTTGAAGACGGACGAACGGATAATATAAGAGTTTTTGATGATGATGTTCGTTTGTTGTTTTCTTTGTTGCCCTCAGCATCTTTTGATAAAATTTTTTTGTTGTTTCCTGATCCGTGGCCGAAAACAAGGCACGCAAATAGACGTTTTGTAAATCCGGATAATTTACGAGAGTTGGCAAGACTTCTTAAAAAAGGCGGCATATTGCAAATAGCTACCGATCATCCGGTTTATAAAAAATGGACTCTTGATGTGATGCACCAAAATAAGGACTTTAAATGGACGGCAAAATGTTCTGATGATTGGCGTTATCCGCCGGCAGATTGGTTTGAAACCAAATATCAACGCAAAGCCGTAAGAGAGGGACGCAAGCCGGTTTTTTTTGAATTTGAACGTATTTAAATATTCGGTATTTATTTTTTCATAGCATTAAATACTTTATATATATCGTTTTCATTGTTTGGCTTGCTGCCAAAATTATATAAATAAAGCAAGGTAAAAAGCCGAACAGCCGCTGTCAGACCTATTTTTGAATCCCGATTTTTATCTATCAACTCAAGAATAGATTTTCTTTTCAGTTTTTCCATACAACAAATAGAATCCAGTATTTTCCACTCAAAAAAAGTCAAGCGCATACTTGTTTTTTTGTTATATAAAGTGATTACTTTGTTTATTTGCGTTGTCATAATTTTATCCGAATGGTTGTTTTTTTATTTGTTTATATATTAAAAGAATATAAAATGCAATTAAAAAGTTTAATATATAAATAATAATCCTTAAAAATTTTCAAAAAATTCAGGGTAAAAATTGATAATTTAAAAGGGGTTAGGGTGATTTTAGACTCGTTATTGACTCGTTTAAAAAATTTGTCTTTTTTTAAAAAATATGAATTTTTTGCTTGCATTGCAGATTTAACTATGTTATAAGCTCGCTACAACAATTGTTTTGAGAGGGTTTACCTCGCAGCGAAGCAAATATAAAATATAGTGCAAACTCTTGTTGCGAAAGTGTTTGCGTGGTTTAACAAATTTTAGATGGCATAGATTACCACTAGGTTTTTTTTGCCGTTTAGTTATAGGAAAAGTGTTAAAATGGATACACAAAACATAAGAATCCGCCTGAAGGCTTTTGATCATAGATTGCTTGATCTTTCTACTGCAGAGATTGTGCATACTGCCAAAAGAACAGGCGCAAACGTAAGAGGTCCGATACCTCTTCCGAATAGAATTGAGAAATTTACGGTAAATCGTTCTCCGCACGTAGATAAAAAGTCTCGTGAGCAGTTTGAGATCCGTACTCATAAAAGACTATTGGATATCATTGATCCAACTCCGCAGACTGTTGATGCTTTAATGAAGCTTGATTTGGCTGCCGGTGTAAATGTAGAAATTAAATTATAATAACAATTAATGTTGGCGGCTCAAAAGGCTTGTCAACCTATTAAGAAAAGGAAAAAATAATAATGCGTACGGGTCTAATCGCAAAAAAATTGGGGATGTCCCGCATTTTTCAAGCAGACGGAACTCATGTTCCTGTAACTGTTTTGAGTGTTGACGGTTTGCAGGTAGTTAATGTTAAAACTGCCGAAAAAGATGGCTATAATGCCGTACAATTGGGTACTGGTGCAGTTAAAGCCAAAAACGTAAGCAAACCAATGAAGGGATATTTTGCAAAGGCTAAAGTTGAACCGAAAAAGAAACTGGGCGAATTCAGAGTTTCTGAAGATTGCTTACTGTCTGTCGGTGCAGAGTTATCTGTGGAACATTTTGTTGCCGGTCAATATGTTGATGTTTGTGCAACATCAATCGGTAAAGGTTTTGCAGGTGTTATGAAGCGTCACAACTTTGCCGGTTTGGAAGCAACTCACGGTGTGTCTATTTCTCACCGTTCTCACGGTTCTACTGGACAAAGACAAGATCCAGGTAAAGTCTTCAAAGGCAAAAAGATGGCCGGTCATTTGGGTAATGAACGTGTAACCGTTCAAAACTTGAAGGTTGTGTCTATTGATGCTAACAGAGGCTTAATTATGGTTAAGGGTGGTGTTCCTGGCAGTGAAAACACATGGGTAAGAATTACCGATGCTGTTAAAAAACCTGCAACAGTTGCACTTCCGATGCCTGCCGGATTGAAAAAAGTTGATGAACCTGTTGCTACAACCGAAGCTCCGGTTGAAAATGCAGAATAGTTTAAGGAAAAAGAAATGAAACAGGACATCTTAAGTTTAGAAAATAAAAATGTCGGCTCAATTGAATTAAACGAATCGATTTTCGGTTTGGAAGTTCGCGCTGATATTTTACAACGCGTTGTAACATGGCAGTTGGCCAGATTGCAAAGCGGTAATCATGCTACCAAAGGCCGTTCCGATGTGGCCTTAACAGCTGCCAAACCGTTCAAACAAAAAGGTTCTGGTAATGCTCGTCAAGGTTCCAGAAAGGGCGCTCAATTCAGAAAAGGTGGTGTTGTATTTGGTCCGGTTGTAAGAGATTATTCTTTTGATCTGACCAAAAAGTTTAGAAGACTCGGTCTGAAAACAGCTCTTTCCGCGAAAGCGAAAGAGGGTAATCTTATCATCATTGATGAAGCAAAGTTGTCAGCTCCTAAGACAAAAGATTTGAAAAACAAATTGGCTGCCTGCGGATTGGCAAACTGCTTAATTATTGACGGTAAGGAAGTTGATGTCAACTTTGCGTTGGCCAGCCGTAATATTGCCGGTGTTGATGTATTGCCGACAATCGGTGCCAATGTTTATGACATCTTAAGAAAGGACAAATTAGTATTAACAAAAGATGCAGTAAGTTGCTTAGAGGAGAGATTAAATGGCTAAGAACAAATCAAACAATGTAACTGCAGCAATGTATGATACATTGGTTCGTCCGGTAATTACCGAAAAATCTATGGTTTCGTCTGAAGCTGGAAAAGTGGTATTCATTGTACCTTTATCAGCGACGAAAAATGAAGTTAAAGTTGCTGTTGAAGCCATCTTTAACGTAACGGTAAAAAAGGTAAATACCATTAAACAATTTGGTAAGGTAAAAAGCTTCAGAGGTCACGAAGGTAAACGTCCTGACTATAAGAAAGCATTAATTACTCTTGCCGATGGTCAAAACATTGATGTTACAACAGGAATTTAATCATGGCTTTGAATACATATAAGCCCACATCTGCAGGTCGTCGCCAACTGATTCTCGTTGATAAAAGCGAGTTATACAAGGGCAAACCTGAAAAGACGTTAACAAAAGGTCTTTCTAAGACCGGTGGGCGTGATAATTTTGGACACGTAACAAGTCGTAGAATCGGTGGTGGTCATAAGCGCAGCTATCGTATTATTGACTTTAAGCGTAATAAATTTGATATAGAGGCAACGGTTGAGAGAATTGAATATGATCCGAACCGTACGGCATTTATTGCTTTGGTAAGCTATAATGACGGCGAAAAGGCTTATATTTTGGCTCCGCAAAGACTTAAAGCCGGCGATAAAATTATTTCAGCTGACAAAGCTGATATTAAGCCGGGTAATGCTATGCCTTTAAAGAATATGCCGGTTGGTACAATTGTACACAACATTGAGTGGCGCGCAGGCAAAGGCGGACAATTGGTTCGTTCTGCCGGTTGTTATGCTCAAGTAGTTGGTAAGGATGCCGGTTATGTTCAATTGAAATTAAATTCCGGCGAATTAAGAATAGTTCGTGAGGAATGCTTGGCAACTGTTGGTGCCGTGTCTAATCCTGATAACCAAAACGTTTCTTTCGGCAAAGCCGGTCGTAAATGTTGGTTGGGTAAACGTCCGGTATCTCGCGGTGTTGCTATGAACCCGGTTGATCACCCGTTAGGTGGTGGTGAAGGTCGCACATCGGGTGGTCGTCATCCGGTTACACCTTGGGGTAAGCCGACGAAGGGCGCCAAGACTCGTTCTAACAAGAAGACAGATCGCTTTATTATGAGATCTCGTCATGATAACAAGAATTAATAAGGAGAAATGCTAATGACTCGTTCTGTATGGAAAGGACCTTTTGTTGATAGCTATCTTCTCAAGAAAGCTGACGCTGCTAGAAATTCTAGTCGTAATGAAGTGATTAAAATTTGGTCCCGTCGCTCTACAATGTTGCCACAATTTGTTGGTTTAACATTCGGCGTTCATAATGGTCACAAATTTATTCCGGTATTGGTTACGGAAGATATGGTTGGTCACAAATTCGGTGAATTTGCTCCGACACGTACATTCTTAGGCCATACCAAAGAAACAGCGAAGAGAGGTTAATTATGGCTAAGAATAACGCAAAACAAGCAATGGCTGTTTGCCGCTCAGTTCGTACCAGTGCACGCAAATTAAATCTGGTTGCTCAGACAATTCGCGGGATGGGTGCCGAAAAAGCAGTAGCTGAATTAAGCTTTTCTAAGAAGAGAATCGCAAAAGTTGCATTAGGTTTATTGCAATCTGCAATTTCTAATGCCGAAAATAATCACAACCTGAACATTGACAAGCTCGTAGTAAGCGAAGCTTATGTCGGTAAAGGTATTGTTATGAAACGTATGAGTGCACGTGGTCGCGGAAGAAGCGCTAGAATTTTGAAGCCGTTTTCTTCTATGACTATCGTTGTTTCAGAGCGTGGGGAGTAATTAAATGGGACAGAAAGTTAATCCTACCAGTCTTCGTTTAGGTGTAAATCGCACTTGGGACTCTCGTTGGTATGCTGATGAAAAGTTTACTGACTATCTCCACGAAGATCTGAATATTAGAAAATTTTTGAATGAAAAATTAGTTCAGGCCGGTATCAGCCACATCGTGATTGAACGTCCGGCTAAGAAGGCCAGAGTAACAATTCATTCTGCCAGACCGGGTGTTGTAATTGGCAAGAAGGGTCAGGATATTGAGAATTTGAGAAAAGAAATTCAAAAATTAACTGAATCCGAAGTTCAATTGAACATCGTTGAAATCAGAAAACCTGAGCTTGATGCGAAATTGGTTGCAGATTCTGTTGCTCAACAATTGGAAAGACGTGTTGCTTTCCGTAGAGCAATGAAGAGAGTTATGCAATCAGCTCTTCGTTTGGGTGCAGAAGGTATTAAGGTTAGCTGCAGCGGTCGTTTGGGCGGTGCTGAAATCGCCAGAACGGAATACTACCGTGAAGGTCGTGTGCCTTTGCACACATTGCGTGCTGACATTGATTATGCAACCTCAACAGCTCATACCACTTACGGTGCTTGCGGTGTTAAAGTATGGATCTATAAGGGCGAAATTATGAGTCACGATCCGATGGCGCAAGACAAAAAGTTGGCTGAACAAAAATAATAATGCGAGGTTAAAATAAAATGTTAAGTCCAAAACGCTTAAAGTTCCACAAACAGCATAAAGGTCGTATTCACGGCTTGGCCAAAGGTGGATCAGAATTAAACTTCGGTTCGTTCGGTTTAAAAGCTTTGACTCCGGATCGTGTAACGGCACGCCAAATTGAGGCTGCTCGTCGTGCGATTACCCGTCAAATGCAAAGAGCCGGTAAACTGTGGATTAGAATTTTCCCGGATGTACCGGTATCTGATAAACCGGCCGAAGTACGTATGGGTAAAGGTAAGGGTGCTATTGAATTTTGGGTAGCCAGAGTTAAAGCGGGCCGCATTATGTTTGAAGCTACGGGTATTTCTGAAGAAGTTGCTCGTAAAGCATTTGAACTCGGTGCAGCAAAATTACCGGTTAAGTGCAAATTTGTAAGACGCTTAAACTCTGATATCAAAGGAGAAGCATAATGGTTAAAACTAAAGATTTACGCGCTATGACGATTGATGAATTGGAAACGAAATTGATGGAAAACAAAAAGGAACAAATCAATTTACGTATTCAACAATCAACAGGACAACTTCAAAATACGTCAAATATTAAGAAGGTTCGTCGTGAAGTAGCTAAAATAAACACGCTCATTGCTGAGCGCAAGAAGAATAGTTAGGAGAAAAAATATGCCTAAAAGAATTCTTCAAGGTGTTGTTGTAAGTGATAAACAAGATAAAACTGTCGTGGTCAGTGTAGAGCGTCAGGTTATGCATCCTGTTTATAAGAAAATCGTGAAGAAAAGTAAAAAATTTGCTGCTCACGATGAAAACAATCAGTGCAAGATAGGAGACAGAGTGTCTATTGAAGAATGTCGCCCTATTTCCAAGCATAAATCTTGGACTGTCATTTCGTCAGATAACGCCTAGTTAAGAAGGAATAAAAAAATGATACAAATGCAAACCAACCTAGATGTTGCTGACAATTCCGGCGCACGCCAGGTGCAGTGCATAAAGGTTCTTGGTGGTTCCAAGAAAACGACAGCTTCTGTCGGTGATGTTATTGTTGTTGCAATACAAGAAGCATTGCCGAAAGGGCACGTAAAAAAAGGTGATGTTTACAAAGCTGTTATTGTTAGAACAGCCAGTGATATTCGCCGCAAAGACGGAAGTGTAATCCGTTTTGATTCAAATGCCGCAGTTTTAATTAATAAAGACGGTGAGCCGATTGGTACTCGTATCTTTGGCCCTGTTACAAGAGAATTGCGCGCAAAGAAATTTATGAAAATCATTTCATTAGCACCGGAGGTATTATAATGCCTAAAATGAAAATAAAGAAAAACGACACGGTTATCGTATTGTCTGGTGACGATAAAGGTAAGACCGGCGTAGTGAAACAAGCTTTGCCTAAGGAAAGCAAGGTTATTGTTGAAGGTTTGAATATGGTTAAACGTCATACTAAGCCTTCACAAACAAATCCTGGTGGAATTGTTTCCAAAGAAGCAGCCATTCACGTATCAAATGTTGCTTTGGCTAAAGATGGTAAAGCAACAAAGATCGGCTACAAAATTGTAGATGGCAAGAAAGTGCGTGTTGCACGCAAAACCGGTGACGTAATCGATTAATGGGAGAAAATTTTATGACTAATTTTGAAACTTTATATAACGACGTCATAAAGAAATCTCTTGTGGAAAAATTCGGTTACAAAAACCCACATGAGATTCCAAAGCTGACGAAAATCGTTTTGAATATGGGTGTCGGCGATGCCGTTACCGATAAGAAAAAAGTAACATCTGCAATGGAAGAGCTTGCAGCTATTTCCGGCCAACAACCGGTTATGACCAAGGCTCGCAAGTCTATCGCTACTTTCAAATTAAGAGAAGGTATGCCGATTGGTTGTAAAGTTACTTTACGTTCTGATAGAATGTATGAATTCCTTGAAAGACTCGTAAACATGGCTTTGCCGCGTATTAGAGACTTTCATGGTATCACTGGTAAAAACTTTGATGGCAAAGGAAACTTCGCTTTCGGAATTAAGGAACAAATCATTTTCCCTGAAATTAACTATGAAAAAGTTGATGAGGTCAGAGGTCTTGATATTGTTATTTGTACAACAGCTAAGACAGATGAAGAAGCTAAACATTTGTTGACTTCTTTTAACGTGCCTTACAAGAAATAAGCGGAGATTTTACTATGTCAAAAACAAGTTCAGTATACAGAAACTTGAAAAGAGTTAAGATGGCGGCAAAATTTGCTAACCGTCGTCAAAAACAAAAAGCAATTATGATGGATAAAAATGCATCTCCGGAAGAGAGAATGCAGGCTCAATTTGCTTTGCAAAAGTTTCCTAAGAATTCTGCAAAATGCCGCATTCGCAATCGTTGCAGAATTACAGGTCGTTCACGTAGTTATTACAGAAAGTTCGGTTTAAGCCGTGTTGAATTGAGAGATTTAGCAAGCTTTGGCGAAATTCCTGGTTTAGTAAAATCAAGCTGGTAAGGAGGAATGATATCATGTCTATGAGTGATCCTTTGGGCGATATGCTCACACGCATTAGAAACGCACAAAGAGCGAAAAAAAGTGATGTTGTATCACCTGCTTCTCGCTTGCGTGAAAATGTGTTGGAAGTTTTAAAACGTGAAGGTTACATTGTTGGTTATGAAAAAAGCAATGTTCGTTCTGGCGTTAATGAACTTCGTATTCAATTGAAGTACCATGAAGGTACAGCTGTTATAACAGAAATTTACCGTGTCTCTACGCCGGGTCGTCGCGTTTATTCAAGCGTGAAAGATTTGCCGAGAGTATACAATGGTTTGGGTATTTCCATCGTTTCAACTCCGCAAGGTGTTATGAGCGATAATGAAGCACGCAAAGCCAATGTCGGCGGTGAAATTTTATGCCAAGTATTCTAAGGAGGAAACAATGTCAAGAATTGGTAAATATCCTGTTGTTGTTCCTGCCGGTGTGGAATTAAGCGTAAGCAATAACACTGTAACGGCAAAAGGCAAGTTAGGCACATTAAGTTATACTTATGATGACAGCCACGTTGCAACAAAATTGGAAGATGGCAAAATTAGTGTTTCTCCATTGTCTCAAAGCAATATGTCCAGAGCATTGTGGGGAACTACTCGCGCACGCATTAACGATATAGTTAAGGGTGTCAGCGAAGGTTTTGCTAAAGAAATGGAATTAATTGGTGTTGGTTATAAAGCACGTGTTGAAGGCAAAAATTTGATTTTGTCTTTGGGTTATTCGCACGAAATTACATTTAAGGCTCCGGAGGGAGTTCAAATTTCCTGCGCCGCGCCGACACAAATTAAAATCTTTGGTGCAGACAAGCAATTGGTCGGCCAAGTTGCCGCTCAAATCCGTAAATATAGAAAACCGGAACCTTATAAAGGCAAAGGTGTAAAATATACTACGGAAACTGTTCGTCGTAAAGAAGGTAAGAAGAAATAAGGAATAATTCGATGAATACACCAAAAAAATTGTTTGAAAGAAGAAAAGAGCGTGTAAGATCTGCTATTAAGGCTGCCGCAAACGGGAAAATGAGATTATCCGTATTTCGCAGCGGTAAGCATATTTATGCGCAAATTATAGACGATGTAAAAGGTTTGACGGTTGCCAGCGCTTCTACACTTGATAAAGAAGCCAGAAGCCAAATTAAAAAATCTTCTACAGTAGAAGCTGCAAGCTTCATCGGTAAATTAGTGGCTGAAAGAGCTGTTAAGTCCGGTATTTCTGAAGTTATATTTGATCGTGGCGGATATATTTATCACGGTCGTATAAAAGCTTTGGCGGATGCTGCTCGTGAAGCCGGATTGAAATTCTAGGAGATTGAAATGGTACAAGCTACAGATCGTCATAATAATAAAAAAGAAGTAAAAGATGAATTGGTTGAAAAACTGGTTCACGTTAACCGCGTTGCCAAAACCGTAAAAGGCGGACGTACAATTTCATTTGCTGCGGTTGTTGTTGTCGGTGACCAAAAAGGCCGTATCGGTTTAGGTACCGGTAAGGCAATGGAAGTGCCTGACGCAATTGTAAAAGCAACAAATGAAGCTCGTAAGACGATGATTCGTATTCCGTTGCGCGAAGGCAGAACACTGCATCATGATATTGCAGGACGTTTCGGCGCAGGTAAGGTTGTTTTAAGAACTGCTCCTGCCGGTACCGGTGTTATTGCCGGTGGCCCGATGCGTGCTGTATTTGAAGTTTTGGGTGTACAAGACGTGGTTGCAAAATCTTTAGGTTCCAACAACCCTTATAATATGATTAAAGCTACTTTTGATGCTTTGAAATCAATTAATTCTCCGAGAATGATTGCAACAAAGCGTGGTAAAAAAGTCGGCGATATCGTTAGCCGTCGTGAAAACTCGACTGCTAAAGATGTAAAAGAGGAGGCATAATCCATGACAACTAAAAACAAAACAATTAAAGCTACCAGAACAGGAAGTTCAATTGGTCGTCCGGCCTATCAGGAAACAAACTTGAGAGGTTTAGGTTTAACTAAGACAGGGCGCACTGTTGAATTGGAGGATACGCCTGCTGTTCGCGGGATGATTAAAAAGGTGGCTCACTTAGTTCGTGTAGAAGAATAACAACTGATTGCGCGGAAAGACTGTCATACCGGTTTATGTGCCTTGTTTGTATGCGAGGGTAAAATTCTGCAGTATTGCACAGTCTTTCTTCCCAATCGTGAAGTTTTCTAAAGAGCAGAACACAAGTAAAAAGGAATAATAAAATGAAACTTAATGAATTAAAAGATAACGAAGGCGCTACCAAGAATCGTAAACGCGTTGGCCGTGGTATCGGTTCCGGCAAGGGCAAAACCTGCGGTCTCGGACATAAAGGTCAAAAAGCTCGTTCCGGCGGTGCAAAACTCGGTTTTGAAGGTGGACAAATGCCGCTTTATCGTCAATTACCGAAGCATGGTTTCAAAAACCCGTTTGCTAAGACGTATGCTGTTGTTAATTTGGATACGATTCAAAAGGCTATTGATGCCGGTAAATTGGATGCCAAATCTGTAACTATTGATACTTTGTTGAGTTCTAATATTGTATCTAAGAAGTTGGATGGTATTCGTTTATTGGCCAGAGGTGCTGTTACCAGCAGTATTAACATTACGGTTAATTCCGCTTCTAAATCAGCTATTGAAGCTGTTGAAAAAGCCGGCGGTAAGGTTAATATTGCGTAATAATCGTTTTTTATGTGAGAAAAAGGGGCAGATGCAAATTTGCTCCTTTTTTGTTGTATGTTTTGATTTTTTAAATAGATTTTAAATACTTTTGTTTTACCGTTAGGTAGGTTAATTTTAGCAAAGGGTGTAAAATGAAAAAGATAGCGATTGTCGGTGTTATGCAAAACCAAGGCAGAGAGTTGCTGAACATTTTGGAAGAAACAGGGATTTCTGCTGATGATATTTTTGCGGTTGATACAGATAGTCCGCTCGGTACGCAAGTATCATATGGTGAAGATACGGATATTGATGTTTTTAATTTAGCTGATTTTGATTTTTCTGCTGCACAAGTGGCTGTATTTTGCACCTCTGAGGAAATTTCCAAAAGATATATTCCGCATGCTTTAGCTAAAAAAGTTAAAGTTATAGATTGTTCCGGCGCTTATGTAACGGATTCCGAAGTTCCGGTTATTATTCCGGGTATTAACGAAGCGCAAATTTATGAAGCTAAAAAAGGTATTGTGGCCATTCCGTCACCGCAAGTTACACAGTTGTTGGTTCCTTTGCAAAAGGTCGCAGCGCGGTATGATATTAAACGTTTGGTAATTAATACTTATATGGCGGTGTCTGTTTATGGTAAGGAAGCAATGGATGAATTGTTTAGTCAAACCCGTAAAATATTTATGAACGAGCCGTTGGTTGATGATGAAGAAATATTTCACAAGCAGGTCGCATTTAATGTTTTGCCGCAAGTAGGCGAATTTTTCGGTGATGAAACAAAGTATGAATGGGCTATGAATGTTGAAGTTAAAAAAATATTGAATGCAGATATTAAAGTGCATGCAAATTGTGCGATTGTGCCGGCCTTTATCGGTATAGGAGAGTTTGTAAATGTTGAATGTGGAAAAGACGTTGATGTTGATGATGTCCGCAACTTAATGCGTGATACAAAGGGGGTTGTTGTCTTTGATAAACGCGTAGATTGCGGATATGTTTCATTAAATGATGTTCAAAGTGAAAATGATGTTTATGTCAGCCGTTTAAGACAAGATATTTCTGTTGATAACGGATTCAGTTTTTGGTGTGTTGCTGATGATTTGCGAGCAGGTGGCGCACAAAACGCTTATAATGTGTTGCAATTGTTATTAAAAAAATAGGAAGAGAAAATGAAAAAATTTTTAGCAACTTTCTTTATCGCTGTTTTTTGTTTTTGCTCAATAGCTGCGGCAGAAACAAGTTCCGAATCGATAATTTCGGATAATTTGATTGAAGATTTCAGTATAGATTTTGTCGCTATTAATAAAGAAATAGATAAAATTCAAAAGAGTTTGGATAAAAGCACGCTTTCTACCGATAAAATTGATGAATACATATCATTTTTAAGCACACAAGAAAATTTGATAGCCGTCGGGCGTAAAGATTTGGAAAAAAATATAAAATTTATTCATAAACAACTTGATGCGCTTGGAGAGGGTCCGAAAGAAGGTGAAGTTGAAGATAGTGTGATTACGCAAAAACGTGAAGTTTTATCACAAGAGTTAGCGGCACAAGACAGAATTCTTAAAGAAGCGGATTTATTGGTTATAAAAATAGAAGATTTAAGTGTTCGGACACTGAATGTGCGTAATCAAAAAACGTATGGTAATTTAATAAACAAACAATCTGCTTTTATTAATCCGGTAGTGTTTTTTAATGGGGTAAAATCGTATGTTATATTCTTTTGGGATATTACAAAATCGCCGATAGATTGGTACACCAATCTGCCGGAAGGGCAACGGAGTATGGCTTTGTTTGATATTATATCAATGTGCTTTATTTTGTTAATTGCTCTTGTTTTGGCGGTTTTTTTGCGCCGTGTCATTCTCAAAAATTGGGGATATAGCGAAAAAATTGAAAAACCAACATTTGGACGCAAAGTTCTTGCTGCGGTGGCAGTGGCAACAGCGCGTGGTTTGATTTTTGCGTTTCTGATTATGGGATGTATGTTATGGATGGCCAGCACCAAAATTTTTGAAGGCAGCTTGTTGAATACTATTTTAACGGCAGCTTCATATACAGGCTTAGCTATCATTGTTGAAGCAACAATTTCCCGAGTTATTTTTGCACCGCATTATCCTCAATGGCGTTTGATTAACATATCAAGTCAAAAAGCGACACGTTTTACCAGAATGATATTTACCTTTATTATAGTAAATGCCATTGCTGTTTTCCAAAATGCTGTTGCACAAAAGGCGTTATATCCGCTTGAAACGATCCAATTCACCATAATTATTAATTGTGCTGTTAAAGCATTTTTCCTGATGTGGCTATCTCAGATTGTGTTTAATACATATCAAACAGAAACAAAAGATGTGTCAGAAACTCAGGAATTTGAAGAAGACAATAATAGTAAGTTCACGATTATTGTTGTCAGCCATTTATTCTGTTTGGTTGTTTTGGCTTTGTCTTTATTTGGATATCCGGAACTGTCTTCGTTTATTTTTGCTCACATTATCGGCTCAATGATTATTTTTGGAATGTTTGAGATTTTGCGCCGTTCGGTGATTGATATTACAAAGCGGGTTATCTTATCCGGTCCGTGGATGAAAAATATTCGTAGCAGTAAAAGACGGGTCTCTAAAATTGATTTTTGGCTACATGCCGTGGTTACGCCTACAATTATATTATTTTTGATTTTCACTTTACTGAATTTTTGGGGCTTGCCGGGTGATTTTATATTACAGGCAATGAAAAAAGTTTTGTGTGGTTTTAAAATCGGAGGAATTCAAATTTCTTTGATAGCTATCGCCGTTGGTTTAGCGTTTTTCTTTGGTTCACTGAAGGTATTTAAATTAATCAAAAACAAAGTTGCGGAAAATGTTCTTGCCGAAATAGATATGGATGACGGAATAAAACATTCGTTGATATCCGGTTTTAGTTTTATCAGTTTTATTCTATCGTCTCTCTTAGCGGTTATAGCCATAGGTATTGATTTAACAAACTTAGCATTCATTGCCGGTGCGTTATCGGTTGGTATCGGTTTCGGTTTGCAAGACGTTATTAAAAATTTGGTTGCCGGCATTATAATATTGTTGGAGCGTCCTTTGCGTGTCGGTGACTGGGTTAATATAGGCGGCACTGAAGGTATTATTAAACAAATTAATATCCGTACAACAGAAATTCAAAGTTTTGCTCGTACAAGTGTAATTATTCCGAATGCTGCGCTTATTTCTTCTTCCGTAACAAATATGACGTTAGATGATAATATTTCTCGTCAGGTTGTAAATGTTGGTGTGGCATACGGTTCGGATGTGGAGAAAGTTACAAGCATTTTGTTAGAGTGTGCCGCAAAACATCCGGCGGTTCTTAAAAATCCGGCTCCTATGGTGTTGTTTAATGATTTCGGTGCGAGCAGTTTGGACTTTGAGTTGCGTTGTTATGTGCACGATATTCGCAAAGGGTGGACTGTGCCGAGTGATTTGCGTTATGCGATAAATAAGAGGTTTATTGAGGAGGGTGTAGAAATTCCATTCCCGCAAGTTGTTGTTCATAAGGGTGATGCGTAAAGCATAATAATTAATTGCGATAATAGCGCTCTGGTTTTGCGAATACATTGCGTCCGGGGAGGATTTTTATCTCCAGCTTCCGAA
>JAKSUO010000070.1 GCA_024408895.1 Alphaproteobacteria bacterium
TTTGCAAGAAAATGATGTCCTTATTACTTGTGAAATATCTCGTTTAGGCCGTTCGTTATTGGAAGTTATGAAAATTTTAGAAACTTGTCTTAATAAGAATTGTCAGGTATGGACAATAAAAGAAAACTACCGATTGGGTAATGATATTCAAAGCAAAGTCTTAGCCTTTGCTTTTGGATTAGCCGCAGAAATTGAGCGAAACTTAATCTCGCAACGCACAAAATCATCTTTGGCAAACATCAAAGCGCAAGGTAAAAAACTTGGCAGGCCTCTTACAGCACAATCGCAAAAATTAAAACTTAGCAAGAACACAAAAAAACTAAAACAACTGCTAGCTCAAAAAATACCCAAAACACAAATAGCGAAAATATTAGGTGTCAATCGTAGCACGGTTGCCCATTTTATAGAAAGGATGAAGCTTCTTGAGTGTGCATAGTTATTATATGTAAAATAAATCCACTTTCCAATAGGGAAAAACAAATTTTAAATGGCGATTGTGTTTTTTTGTGCCGGTCTTTTTTACCTAAGTTTTTGTTCTTTACTTCATTTTAATAATAATGTATTATGAAATTATACAAATCAATTTATTATCAATGGAGAGATTTTATGTCTGTGAAAAATATCAAATTTATACAACGCGGGCGTTCTATGGTGGAAATGCTTGGCGTGTTAGCCATTATTGGGGTTTTATCCATTGGTGGCATTGCCGGTTATTCAAAAGCAATGATGCAGTATAAAATTAACAAAACATCAGATCAAATCATTCAAATTGTCAGCGGATTACGCACGTTATACAGCACTCAGGATGAATACGACATCAACTGTCCGGGAAGTAGTTGTGCCATTTTGAAAAAAGGTCATATCACTCCTGATGAAATGTGGGAAGGCGATAATTTAGTTAATCCTTTCGGCGGTGCTGTTTCTGTTCAAAAAAGCGACAAAAAAGTTGCCAGCGACAACAAAGCGTTCATTGTATCGTTTTCCGGTTTGCCTAAGGAAGCTTGTATGGCTCTTTCCACTTATGATTGGGGTTCAGGCTCTTCTTCCGGACTAATTGCTTTAACCATCGGCACAGGCACAGCTCCTACCACTTTTAATCAACTCAAAGGTTGTGAAGGTTCCGAAGGCTCAGCAATTGCTTGCCCGAATGGTTCTAGTTTGAAAGTTCCTATGCCGGTTACAGTTGCCGCCAAAAAATGTGGAAACGGTAATTATATTTTGATGAAATTCTTTTAAATCAATGAAACATTTTTGGAATATGCGTCTATAACAAGGCGCATATTTCTGTTTTTAAAACACCTAAACCGCTTTTTTTCTCGGAG
This sequence comes from Alphaproteobacteria bacterium, assembly GCA_024408895.1. GTDB lineage: Bacteria > Pseudomonadota > Alphaproteobacteria > RF32 > CAG-239 > RUG410. The sequence continues at coordinate 1,323 of JAKSUO010000070.1, forward strand.
CTGGTTGCAATAATATCGGGCATTGCCGCCGCGTGCTTGGAAATTTCAACAGATGTCTTTTGCATTGTCTCGGCTAATTGAGGCGAAGATATTTTATCCGTTTTAGTTAAAACAATTTGGTATGAAACGGCGGCAACATCCAACATATCCATAATTTCTTGATCTTCTTTTTTAATACCGTGCCGCGAATCTATCAATAAAAAAACACGACGCAAATTCGGACGACCGCGCAAATACTTTTTCAACACCTCCTGCCATTGATGCACCAGTTTCTCCGGCGCTTTGGCATAGCCGTATCCGGGTAAATCAACAATATACATTTTATGGTCAAAATTAAAAAAGTTCAGCTGTTGCGTCCGGCCGGGAGTAGAAGAAGTTTTCGCTAGTTTTTTTTGATTAAACAACGCATTTATCAAACTTGATTTGCCGACATTTGAACGACCGGCAAATGCAATTTCGTTCACCACCGCATCAGGCAACTGACTGAGTTGCGCCACACTAAGCATAAACGCAATCGGACAATTAAACTGCGCCTCTGCCGCGGCTATTTGTTGCTCGGTAAACTTTTCTGCCATTATTTTACACCGTTTTTATGCATGATAATTTTTTGTTGTATCAACGATAAGATATTGTTGAGTATCCAATAGATAACCAAACCTACGGCAAAATGCGCAAACATAATCGTAAAAATTATCGGCATAAGCATAAACATACGAGCTTGATCTTTATTGGCCGGCTGAGGATTGAGCCGATTTTGCAGCAACATGGTCAAACCGTAAATCAAAGGCCAAACGCCAACATCCAACATTGACGGCATCGGAATATGCGACCACACCGAAATCGTCAACGGATCAGGTGCGGACAAATCCTTAACCCATCCGATGAAAGGCGCATGACGAATTTCAATGGCAATATTCAAAACTTTATACAAAGAAAAGAATATCGGAATTTGAATAAACATAGGCAAACAACCTGATGCCGGATTAACCTTTTCACGTTTATACAATTCCATTGTTGCACGCTGCAAAGCTAACTTATCATCTTTATACATCGTTTGAAGAGCCATAATTTTCGGCTGAATCTTCTTCATTTTTGACATATTTTCATAAGACTTATTGGCAACCGGAAACATCAACATACGCAAAATTGCCGCAAACAAAAGAATTGCCCACCCCATGTTTCCCAAAAAACTATACAGAAAATCAAGCGCATAGAAAAACGGCTTAGTTAAGAAATAATACCAACCGAAATCAACATTCAGATCAAATTTTTCAATATTTTTAGCATATTTATCCAAAAGCTTTATTTCTTTTGCACCTGCATACATCCGTATTGAAACAGAAGCAGAACTGCCTGACTGAATTTTCAACGGCAATCCCTTATAGTCAAGTTGGAATACCCCGTCTTTAATCTTACGCACACTGATATCAGCTTGATAACTATCGTTAAATATGAAAGAACCGAACCAATATTTTTCTGTTAAAGAAACCCAACCACCGGTTGTTTCATAGGTTTTCGGCTCTTCTTTCAAAGACGAAAACTTTATTTCTTGCAATTTACCGTTCAAAACACCGGAAAAGCCCTCGTGAACAACGCTTCGTGATATTTGATCTTCCGAAACGGTCTTACTGAGCAATCCGTAAGGAATTAAAGTTATTTCCATACCGGAATTATTTTCAACCATTTGTTTGATAGTGAACAAATAATTTTCATCCATGGAAATAACGTTAATAAACTTGACACCCTGTCCGTTTTCCCATTCTAAAGTGGTCGGTGTTTCAGTCGTTAATCGCTGATTGCCGACAACAGTCCATATTGTATTGGCATTTGGTAAATTGAGATTTTTATCTGCCGAAAGCCAGCCATATTCACCAAAAAATGCATTTTTTGTTTTTGCCGGCAGCATTAATTCCACATCACCGCTATCCGTGTCTAAAGTTTGCTTATATTTTGAAAGCAAGATATTGTCAAAACGTGCGCCTTTCAAACGAATACTGCCCGAAATTACACTATTTTCTACCGGCAAGCGCACATCATGTTGCAAAACTTCTTCTGCTTCTTCATAAACCGGTTTGTCTGTAATATTTTGTTCTTCTACATTTTCCGCTGCTGCCGTTTCTACTATTGTTTCTTTATCATCAGCCGAACCCTTAATTACCGTAACTTCTTGTTGTTCAGCCGGCTGTTGATGCGGAAAGAAATAATTAACCCCAACAACAACCAACACGGACAAAATGACAGCCGTATAAAAACTTCTTAAATCTTCGCTCATAAAAACAGAACTCCTCTTACATAAATTATTATGTTTTTATTATAAAATCCGCTTTAAAGCAAGCTAATATGCTCAGTTATACTTTTTTTGCTTTGGCGGCACCGGATCATAACCACTCTTTCCCCACGGATGGCACTGCAAAATCCGTTTAATCCCAAGCCATATTCCCTTGATTGCGCCATGCACTTTCACAGCCTCCGCCATATATTGAGAACATGTCGGACGATATCGGCAAACACCGGGGCAAAGCGGAGAGATAAATATTTGATAAAACTTAATCATTAACAGAAGTATTTTCCGCATTTTCTTCCTGTCGGCTTAAAATTTCTTTATTGGCCTTTTTAAAAGCGCGAACAACATCACTGTGCAAATCTTCAAAAGGACAACAATATGTTCCGTGTCTGCCGACCAGAACATAATCCACATTCGGCAGTGTTTGCAACGCATATATTTCGCGAACAATTGCACGGAGTCTTCGTTTTGTCCGATTGCGGACATTGGCTTTGCCTAAACGTTTTGTTGCCGTAAAACCAATTCGTGCCGAATGAGAATCGGCAGCAGATAAACGTTGAGCCGCTTGCAAGATGACATTCCTGAAGATAACGGTAACATCTTTAGCGGCTCTTAAAAAATCTTTTCTTTTCTTTAAGATCAGAAATTTGCTCATGGATTAGTCATTAAGCAGAAATTCTTTTACGACCTCTGGCTCTGCGCGCGGACAATACTTTACGACCGGCCACAGTAGCCATACGTGTTCTGAAACCGTGACGACGCGCACGAACGATTTTGCTTGGTTGATATGTTCTTTTCATTTTAAAATCTCCGGTTAGTTATTATTATTTAAATCTGCCCCATTGCAGACTCTCGGTATTTTCTCCGCCTTTATAACGGCATATTTTTAATAAGTCAACAGAAAAAAATTATGTTTTATACGCCGTTTTACTTCCGCACGTCAAAAATCGGAAATTTGCTCTTAAGAAACGCCATTAATTTTTCTTCTTTGAAAAATTTTTCACAATCACTTTCCTGAGTTACCGTATCGCTCGGAATCGGACGATATTTTTGAAGATAATATTCCTTAACACCAATCTTTGAGAGTGTGTCGGCAATCATATAAATATCATCTATATTAAGTACCCGCGGATCGCAAGTTGTGCGACATTCAAAATGCACGCCGGACCGCAAAAGAATATTTAAGCTTTGTTTTATTTTTTCCACATCGCCGAATCCACCGGTTGCCGCCTTGTATTTTGCAACATCAAATGGCGCTTTAATATCAAACCCCACCCATGAAATTTTGGAAATTACTTTTTCAAGAGCGTGCGGATCATAACCGCCGGTATGCATTCCCACTTCAAAGCCCATTTGTTTAACAGTATCCATCGCCCCATCTAAATCAGGCTGCATTAAAGGTTCACCACCGGAGAAAACCACCGCATCAACCACACCTTTACGATGTTCCAACAAATGCAACAAATTATCCCAAGAGGCATTACCTTCTGCATTAAAATTTTGCAGAGATTGATTATAGCAAAAAGGGCAACGCCAAGGACAACCCTGTAAAAAAACCACCACCGAAATTTTAGATGGCCAATCAACTATGCTAAACTTTTCTATGTCACCGATATTAATCATATTTTCCTATTATTTTCAAAAACAGGGAGAATTCCGAAACCAAATTCTCCCTGTTGTTATCGCTAAACCGAAAATTATTCGGCAGCAGCAAATTCGCAAGCGCAGTTGTCTTCCAAAGACAAGTACATAACAGCCTTTTCTTCGCAAAAACATTTGCGAGAATAATACTCAGATTTTTTACCTTTGTTAAATTCGGAAACCGGACGATGATAGCCCATAACGCGTGTCCAAACTTCGCATGGTTGTCTTTCTGCATCTGTTAATTTGATGTCTTCAAAATTGATTGTGTTCGTCATTTTATTGTGTCCTTTAATATTAATTGTTATTCCATTGTTTGACTAAGCAACGTTGCTTGCTTTCAAAGATTTTAATTTTTCGGCTTTTTTCTCTTCATCACAAAGCGGGCAGAACTTATGCTCGCCGGCCAAATAGCCGTGCTTCGGACAAATAGAAAAAGTCGGAGTTATAGTAATATATGGCAGACGATAATTGGTCAGAACTTTTTTAATCAGTTCGCCGCATACCTTGGCCGAAGAAATTCTTTGACTCATATACAAGTGCAACACTGTACCGCCGGTATATTTTGATTGCAAAGAAGCCTGCAATTCCAAAGCTTCAAACGGATCATCAGTGTAGCCGACCGGCAATTGTGAGGAGTTGGTATAATACGGATCCTCTTTGGTGCCGGCTTGAATAATACCAGGATAGCGTTTTTTATCTTCGCGAGCAAAACGATATGTTGCACTTTCGGCCGGAGTGGCTTCCAAATTATACATATGGCCGGTTTCTTCTTGAATCTTAACTAATCTGGCGCGAATGTAATCCAAGAATTTTTCGGCAAATGCCTTGCCCCACTGATCAGCAACTCCGTGTTCTCCATCGGTATAGTTTAAAATCATTTCGTTGATACCGTTTACGCCGATTGTGGAGAAGTGATTGCGCAGTGTGCCTAAATAACGCTTTGTATATGGATATAAGCCATTATCTATCAAACGTTGAATGGTTTTACGCTTAATTTCCAAAGATGTGCGAGCGATATTGAGTAACTCGTCAACTCTACCGAATAAACCGGCTTCATTACCTTTATATACATAACCCAAACGAGCGCAGTTAAACGTGACAACACCAATAGAACCTGTTAAAGGATTAGAACCGAATAAACCGCCACCTCTG
>JAKSUO010000071.1 GCA_024408895.1 Alphaproteobacteria bacterium
AACTCAACATCATCACATATTTTTTTTTTTATACCTCTTCATCTGTTTTTTTCATCTTATGGCGAATTGTAGCGAATATTTTTTAATATTTTATTGATATTATTTAGAATATAAGTATTCTTTCGTCAAAAGTAAAAAAAATGGATACACAGAATAATAACATCAAAATTTTTGCATTAACGGACTGCCATCAAGAAGCCCGTAAATTATGTTGTCTATTCAGCGGTATCATCCGGCGAGTGCCGAAAGGCGGTAAAGACACGCTGATTTGTGATTGCGGAGACTTATTTAAAGGAATTTATGACCGGGATTTATGCGTGGAAAGCTATTTAAGACTACGTCAACAATTGCCGGAAGCTAAAATTGTGTTTGCTCTGGGAAATAATGATTTCGGTTTTAATCATAATGCCTTAGATTATTTGATACAAGCAGCTCACACATTTAATCAAGCAAACATCCATGTTCTTTGCGCCAACCTGATTGATATGCAGACCGAAACCTATCCGAAATGGGTTGATCCATACATATTATTAGAAATTAATCATAAAAAAATTTTGATAACTTCATTTTGCGTTAATTATGTCCATCTGCGTAAATTTGGACTGCGACTATCTGATATTTCCGAATCCTTTTTACGCTTAAAAGACACAATTAAACACATTCATCCCGATGCTTTTATCATATTAAATCACGCTTTGTATCCTTGTTGTATGGAGTTATATGACGCAGCCGTTCAAAATGATATTCCCGTTGATTTAATTATTGGCGGGCATGAACACGCACCACTGGAACCTGATACCGAACATCACATTTATTATCCGCGAGCTTTCAGCCGAACCATGTGTTGTTTTAATTTGAAATTTACAGAAAAGCGTCCTCAAGTTGAATTAACCGAAATTGTCAGTTGCAAAGAAGAAGACGTTCATCCCGCTTTTTTACCGGCACTGACAAACTATGAAAATGCCGTTGGCCTAAATATGCCTATCGCCCCGAGTATTTTGAATTTGGAAAGAAAATATGCAGACCCTTGCGCCATCGGGACATTTATTGCCGATTTAATGAAAAAAGCCGGCCACGCCGATATTGCACTCATTTCAACCGGATACATCGTACATGCACTCCGTTATGAAGAAAATAAAATATTAACACACTATAATGTTGAACGGGCTTTTTCGGCTGAGACTCCGCTTCAAACCGTTGTTATAAAGGCGGCGGAGTTAAAAGATATTTTTAATAATATGTTGCATTATCGCTATATTTTACAATCAGGCAACACACGTTTTTTGCAAGCTTCGCAAAACATAACTCTTGTATGTCACCGCACAGTTGAAAACACCAGCAAGGTTAAGCAAATTTTCATCAATGGGGAACCGCTGTTTGATGACAACGGCAAAGAGTTGCACCCCGAAGAGACTTTCGTTTGTGCCATAGATCCGTTTATCGGTGCCGGAGAGTTGGGTTTTGACGCATTTCGGCCATTGCCTAAAGAAACGCTGTTGCGTAACAATCAGTTAATAAAAATAAAAAATTTATTTATCAAGGCAATCAGTGAAGCACCCGAAAAATATGCCAAAGGTTCAACTTATCCCTCATACAAAATCATTGATGCGGAAGAATGATTATTTAAACATTGTCTGGTAAATGATACCCAAGCTTTTTATGTAGTTAATCTTTGGTTTTGGCGATATAATATCCCAACCGCGTTTTTTCATCATTTCAAACTGGCAAAGACAGATATTTTTAATTAAACGCAGTGCCATAACATCTTTCTTGCTCATTTTATTGAGTAATCTTTCGGCATTTTTAAAACAAGCTTCAGCTTGTTCGGAAAACAAAGCACGGGCAGAACCGATATTTTTATTTTCCACCACATTGCGCGGTGTATCAATCGGTATATCTGCCTGTTGCAAAATTTCGGCCGGTATATACAAGCAATCACGTTTAGAATCATCTTTTATATCACGCAACATACTGGTCACCATAACTGCCCGCCCCAAATTTTTAGCCAATTCACTGTTGGCTGACGGATGTTGGTTAGCCACAATGCTCAGTGCTAATTTAATCGGAACAACGGCCATGCCGTTCACATATTTATCAAACGTTTTTTCATCAGGCGCTTGCAGATGTGCAACCGCATTCAAATTCACACTGTCTAAAATTTGTTGCCACGCACTTTTCGGCAAATCAAAACGCATACAGTTTTTGTAAATTTTACGGCCGATATTAGTTACCGGAACACCTTTATCATAAATATTTGCCAACTCCTCTTTCCAAGCCGCAAGCAGATCTTTTTTTTCATGTTGCGACATCGGTGCATGAATAATACCGTCTATATGCTGACAAAATGCGAACAAAGTATATATCGCTTCTCGTTCCGATTTTGGCAAACTGCGGGTGCACCAAAACAAAGAAGGTTGTGATTTTTTAACTATACCGCCAACTGAAAGCATTTATATTCCTTTTTTTGTAACCGTTTGTTTTTTTACAAACAAAAACTGATAGGTACTATACACAAAAATCCGCACCACGTCAAGAAACTCTATTGTTAATTGTTCATTTTTCGCATATTTTTCCGTTAGAATCACTATCTGATTCAGCAAAACCGCCAGATGATATTTGCTTCTTTTGGCTTTTACAACCGACAATATAACCGCTCCATCTTTACAGAGACCTTTCAATTTACTGAGCTGACGACTTTTTCGCCATTTTATTTTTTGTAAAAGCACATCTTTACTTTGCAACATCTGCAACAATACCAATGCCGTCAGAACCGATTGCATCGGCAGATAAGTGCTGGGTGTTTCATCATTCAAAACCATCAATAATCTTGCCAACGGTGAACAGATATTGTTCAACACATCCGATATCTGAGCTTCACTTGTCGGCAGTTTATCCGTTGCCACATATTTCCATGCTGCCAAAGGCTCTAACAACAAACACAGCGATAAATTTTCGTGCAAAAATTCTTGTTCAAGTTGAAAAAGAATTGTGCTTTTGAGTTTAAAACCGCCCCGAATTGCCTTTTCCAGAAGTTTTATTTTTTCTGTTTTGACTTCCGCAGATATACTTTTTTTAGCATAGTGTTCGCGTCCCAAACTCAAATAGTGCAGATATAAATTCAGCAACCGTTCATTTTTCACTAAACCGGAAAGTAAAGATTTAACAAGCATCCGTTTGCTCCATCCACACCTTAAAATCTTGTAACGCACGTTGACAATAGGCTTCTTTGCGCTCTGCCCCTTTAATTTTTCTAAACTTGCCATTGGTGGTGACTTCACCTTGAATGGTCGGGAAAATACCAAAATTAATATTCATCGGCTGATAATCCGCCGTTTTGTCTTGCAAATGTTGCAACATTGCGCCGGTAGCCGTGGAAGCCGGCGGAGTAATCGGATTTTTTCCCTGTATAATCATAGAAGCAAAATAGCCGGCAGACATACCGACGTTTGCACTTTCAACATAGCCTTCACATCCGCTGATTTGTCCGGCAAACATTACATTCGGTTGAGCTTTGAATCTGAGAAATTTATCCAGTAAATCAGGACTTTTAATAAAGGTATTCTTATGTATTCCTCCCAAGCGAGCAAATTCAGCCTTTTCCAATCCCGGAATCATCCTGAAAATACGTTCTTGCTCGCCATATCGTAACTTTGTTTGAAACCCGACAATATTGCGCAACGTATCTTCCTTGTTATCTTGGCGTAATTGCACCACTGCATAAGGTTTTTCCGCACTGTTCGGATTGGTCAAGCCGACCGGTTTCATCGGACCGAACAAAAGTGTGTCGCGCCCGCGCTCAGCCATAACTTCTATCGGCAGGCAACCGTCAAAATAATTAGGCTCTTCAAAATCATGAAACGGCATTTTTTCCGCACTAAGCAAAGCATTCACAAAATTATAATATTCGTCTTTAGTCATCGGGCAATTAATATAATCAAACTTATCCCCTTTATCATAACGTGATTGATACCACGCTTTTGTAAAATCTATACTTTCTTTATAAACCACAGGGGCAATAGCATCATAAAAAGATAGGCTGCTATGATTGACTTTTTGCAAAATCGCTTCAATAAAATCATTACTTGTCAACGGTCCGGTTGCAATAATCGTAAGCGGGTCTTCCGGCTTTGGGAACTCCGTTATTTCTTTTTCAATAATTTCTATCAACTTTTCCTGACGAATTTTTTGCGTTACCATCGCGGAGAATCCGTCACGATCAACCGCTAATGCCCCGCCTGCCGGCACGCGACATTCATCAGCGCATTGCATAATCAATGAACCGAACATCCTCATTTCCTGGTGCATTAAACCAACAGCATTATGCGCCGCATCATCAGCACGAAAAGAGTTTGAACACACCAGTTCGGCAAATTTTTCACTTTTATGCGCCGGCGAATACTTGAGTGGTTTCATTTCAAACAACTTAACATAAACACCACGTTTTGCCAACTGCCATGCTGCCTCGCATCCTGCCAGACCGGCTCCGATTACATATACCGTTTTTTCCATTTTTTACCTCAACGCTCAATCTAATGTTTTTTTAAGCTCTTGTAAATATGAAATATTTAATTTATTAAGGCTTTTTTAAAACGAATCATCTATAATTTTCTATTATAGATTAAGCGAGATAAAATATGAAACGATATAAAGGCTATAATATTTTGGCAATATGCACGGCGCTGTGTCTTATTTTGCCACAAATGGCTGATGCTCAAGAAGTAACGGAAGATACCACTCCCGAAAAAACTTCTTTTACCGAATATGTTCAACAAAACAATGACGATGTATCATCTGCTCCTACGGATAAAACCGAAGATAACGGCACTTGGATTGATAATTTGGTTTCTAAAGTTGCCCAAAAAAGCACCAGTGTTCTCTCTTCAGATTCCAAAGTCGCGCCGATTAAGCGTTCCAACGCCTCGGTTTTTGATATTGCCGGCATAATGCTGAGAATGGATCGTCAACAAATTGAAGATGCCATGAAAAAACGCGGATATCAAAAAATATATGAACATTTGGATATTCCGAATTTTATTCGTTGGCGCTATGAAGACAAATGCCGACGTGAAAATGTCATCGGCTACGAACGCATTATGAGTTGTGTCCACAAGTTAGCCGAACAAAATAATTATCAATACGTTCAAGAAATGAAATTCAGCAACTTTCAAACTCAGGAAAGTATTGACTTATATTTAACCAGCAACTTTACCGGTAATAAAGTTTATCGGATAATGTATGAAACTGAAGCCGCCAATGTAACCGGAAGCGGTGCCAAAGCAGAATATCTGCGAAATATGAAAGTCTTTGATTTCTGGAAAAAAATCAACCAAAAATACGGCCACCCCGATAATAAAGACGAGGTTTCTTGGGGATTGGGCGATAAAAAACCATATTTACGCGCCAAAACAGGGAAATTGCTGTTGGAAGATCCAATGCTTTTAGAGTTGGATTATACCCGAATGTCGCGTGAAGATAAAAAGTTTATGAATACATCTGTTTATACATTTTAGGAAACTGTTATGTCATACACCTCCACAGAACTAGCAGAAATTGTCAGCACGCGTATTGCTCATGATTTAGGCGGAACAATCGGCGCACTCGGCTCAGCCTTAGAGCTTATAGCCGAAAACAACAATATTATGGATACAGACACACAAGCAATCATTACATCAGCCACTCACACATTAAAAGCACGCCAACGTTTTTTGCGTATTGCTTTCGGGTTAAATACAAATACCGCCGACAGTGATGAATTAAAACGAATTTGTGAAGATTATCTCGCAACTTTCGGTAATCCTGCCAACCCAATCAATTTGCAAATTAGCGCAATTTCTCCGAAAATAGCCAAGCCGGTTTTTCTGTGCATTATGGCCGCAGCCGATGTATGTATGCGTGGTGGCATAATCACGATTGAGATGAACCAAAGCTCTTTGACATTGCACCTCACCTCAGGTTATAAATTAGTTGCAGGAAAAATTGATATTTATAAGGAAATAATCAAAGGCGACAAACCTAAAGAATATATATCACAATATATTCAGCTGATTTATTTACGCGAGCTTTTGGGCAACGATGTACCGATGACACTAACAACATCGGAAAATGAAATGACCTTGATTATCGGCTAGATTTTATTATAAAATTCGCAAGAATGGTATTTTTTGTTCTGTAATTCTTGCTCTTATTTTTCCTATCATTGCGAGTGTAATGAGGCAATCTTGTGCGGTTTTTATCGTGGGCAAAAACCAGCGTTTTTGCCCAGCCGATAAACCGAGAACATTTTAAGAAAGTTATGACTGAATGAAAATTGCCTGAATTCTAGTGTTCATAAGACTCACAGTCCAATTTAATAAAAAATCAAAAATAATC
>JAKSUO010000072.1 GCA_024408895.1 Alphaproteobacteria bacterium
ATTTGACATCAATGACAGATAATCGAATTTTTGGTGATTAAGCTAAAGTAAATACGATTTCAGAAGCATATAAGGCTCAAAATTGATAAATGCTTGATTTTGTTGCATTGTTATAAAAATTAGTTCGAATAAATTCCCAAAACTATCATTTTTAAAAAGCAAACATTCGAACTCGTTGAAAGACTTGAAAATAAAAGAAAAAGCAGGCTTTTGACAGCCTGCTGTTTGTATTGGTGATCCCAACGGGACTCGAACCCATATTGCCACCGTGAAAGGGTGATGTCCTAACCATTAGACGATGGGACCAACATTCGTAACAAAAGCATATATACTTGCATTTTTTATTAAGGTCAAGAACTTTTTTTACAATTTTTATTTTTTTATCAATTCAGATACCAAAACCAGTTTGAAACCGCGATTTTCAACATCTTCAGCCCAATCTTTAATGGCCTTAAGCGTTTGTGCTTTCGGATGACCGATGGCAACGGAAAAACCTTGCTTAGAGGCAATACGTTCAGCTTGATGCAGTTGTCCAATAATATAATCATAGTCATTTTCATTGTCTAAAAACACATTACGTTCAATATAAGGAACACCCAGTTGCTCTGCTGATTCTTTACATATTGAATGTCCTGTCGTTTTGGAATCTAAAAAAAACAGTCCGCGTTGTTTCAAAATTTCCATAACATATTCCATATTTTTAGCGCGTTCAGTCAACAAGCTGCCCATATGATTATTAATGCCCACCATACCGACATCTCCGAATCTGTCTAACATGGCACTCAATTTATTTTGCGTTTCGGCCTTATCCATTTCCGGCGATAAAGTAACCGGAGCCAAATCCGCCGGCACATGCGGCATCATCGGAATATGCACCATAATTCCATGCCCTGCATTTTTTAAACGCTCGGCTTGTTCGCGGTTAGACACACCATAAGGCAAAAATGCCGCTGTAATCGGCTTATTAAAAGCTTCCAATTCCTTCACAAACGGCTCACTCAAACCAATATCATCTATCACAACGGCAATACGAGATACATTATTTTGATTTTCGGCTGCAACATTAGCATCTTTCGCACTTTGCGGCTGTACCGAAGGTTCGGCTGGTAACTCGTCCGTAGAAAAGCCCAAAAATTCATCCACCTCAACAGCTGCAGGTTGTTCTGTTGCCGGTTCTGATGTATATATACGGCGCATCAAATTGTTTTGCACTTCAGCCGTTACATTATCCAAAATCGCTTCGGCTTCGGCGGCAGCTCCTGTTTCAAACAAAAATGGTTTAACATCAACCTTGCGCACCGGAATATCATATTCTTGGTAATCAAGTTCAAAAACATCTTTATCCGGATGCAACAAATCGTATGCTACAACAACTCCTTCTGCCACGGCAATGGCCAGCAAAAAGAAAACAAAAATTGTCAGTTTTTTAATTTTCATAAATTAATCTTTCTTTCTTAAAGTCGGGAAAGCGATAACATCGCGAATAGTTTCTGCACCGGTTAAAAGCATAGATACACGGTCTATACCCATACCCATACCACCGGATGGCGGAAAACCATTTTCAAGTGCATTAATAAAATCTTCATCCAGCATTTGTGCCTCATCATCACCATTTTCACGGGCGGCCACTTCAGCCTCAAAACGTTCACGCTGTTCCAACGGATTTGACAGCTCAGAATATGCGCAACCGATTTCCATACCACCGATATATGCATCAAAGTGTTCCACTAAACGCGGATTTTCACGGTGTGTTTTAGCAAGCGGCGAAACATCACGCGGCATATCCATTACAAAAATAGGATCCACTAATGAAGCCTCCACCCGCTCGTCAAAAACTTTTTGCACAACCTTGCCCCAACAAGTGCAATCGCCGGCATCAATACCGATTGATTTAGCCATAGACTGAGCCTGTTCCAAAGTTTCGGCTTGCAATAAATCTATATCTGTTTTTTCTTTAATCAAGTTCACAATACTTTCACGGCGGAAAGGTTTTGCCACATCAACTTCGTGTTCACCGACATTAAATTTGGTTGTTCCCAAAACGTCATTTGTTACAAATCGTATCAAATCTTCAATTAAATCCGCCATATCGTTATAATCGGCATAAGCCTGATATGCTTCCAAGCCGGTAAATTCAGGATTGTGATTTTTATCAATACCTTCGTTACGAAAGTTGCGACCAATTTCAAACACGCGGTCAAACCCGCCAACGACCAGTTTTTTCAAATATAATTCCGGCGCAATACGCAAATACAAATCCATATCAAGCGCATTGTGGTGCGTGATAAACGGTTTGGCATTTGCTCCCCCCATAATAGGATGTAACATTGGGGTTTCAACTTCCAAGAAGTCCTTGCTTTCAAAATAACGTCTCACAGCCGAAGTAATGCGACAACGTTTTTTAAAAATTTCTTTACTGTCTTCATTCATAATAAAGTCAACATAGCGTTGGCGATAACGCGCATCAACATCTGTCAAACCGTGAAATTTTTCCGGCAGCGTCTGCAAGGATTTTGCAATAATATCAAACTTTTCGGCGGCAACTGTCAATTCACCGCGCGGTGTTCTGCGTACAAATCCGGTTACACCTACCATATCACCGACATCAACGCTTTTAAGAATTTCCTGATATTCTTCCGGCAGAATTTTTTTATAACAAAATGCCTGAATTTTTCCGGTTTTATCTTTAATATCCACAAACATACCGCTATTGCGAACCGCCATGGCGCGGCCGGCAATTGTTACTCTGTCTTCGGTATCTGCCCCTGCTTCCAATTCTTTATATTTTTCTTGCAATTCGGCCGCATAAGCATTCGGCACAAATCTGTAAGGATAAGGATTATAATTCCTAACATATTTATAATAATATTTTTTTAAATAAGGATAAGGATTATAATTTTTCTCTTGTAAAGTTTTTAACTTTGTTAATCTGGATTCTCTGTGAATATTAACTTCGTTTGCCATTGTTTCTCTTTCTATCAAAAATATGTTCTAAAAATTGCCTCAACTATAACCCGAGATATTTATTTTTTCAATAAAAAACTCAGTTTTTTATTTCTCACCGCGAAAAATCTTTGTCAGTTTCAACACATCTTCATTACTCAAAATTTTACGCACCGCCACCACTTTTTGAAACATGCGTCCCCGATAATATTTGTGTTGCCACCGAAATTTATCTTTTTGCAAACAAAAACTTTCTATCGGCGCATTCCAAAGGCTTTCCGCAAAAGGGCGATACAGCCTGTTGAACCAAAAAATCAGCCATTTAAAAGGATTCAAGTTTATCGGTTCGGCGCAATCAATAAAAATAGCTTTACCGCCGTTCGTCAAACTGTTTAGCGCATTATCCATAACTTTTTGTCGTGTAACCGGCGGAAGGTCATGCAAAAGATTATAACAAATCACAACATCATACTTTTCGTCCCACGACATCGCCGCATTATAATTCATAATATTGATATTATGGTGAAGATATTTTGCCTTCGCACGATTAATTTGTGTTTCAGATATATCAAAAATATCAAATTTTCCTTTTTTGAAAACCTTGTTATAAACCTCGTCTATTTCATTTCCGAAGGTCAGGCCTATTTGCAAAACATGAGCATTTTTGGTAATTTCGCTCAGTAAATCCTTAACAATTTGATTATCAGACCACAAACTCCTTAACCTAACAATGCGATTATCATCCAAAACATTGCTCAATTTTGCGCAAGAATAAACTTTATTGGCGAAAATTTCCATATATGCCGGCAATTTATTAAGTTTGGTCATTTTAACTATCCTATTTTTTGTCGCTCAGCAATCCGCGTTTGTTTGCCTCTTTGACTGCCATAACACGATTTGAAACTTCTAACGCACGCATTAACAACGTAATATGAATTTTTACCGTGCCTTCACTTAAACCTAATTGATAAGCAATCTGCTTGTTTGAAAGTCCTTCCGCCAAGCAACGCAACACATCCAACTGGCGTGGTGTCAGTTTCGTATTATTGCTTGAAGCAGATGATGCTTTGCTTGTATCCGTTTCACTGATTAATTCGTGCATAGGTTCAGGAACTTTTTGTATATCCATTTTCAACACTTCGGGAGGAATATACATACCGCCGGCCAGCACCAAATTAATTGCGCCGACAATCACACTGTTCGGAAAAGATTTTGACACATAACCTGATACCCCGATATCAAAAGTTTTTTGAAATATTTCACGATCAAAGACCGCAGAAATTATAATCACCGGTGTATCCAAACAAAGTGTATGAATTTTTTTTAAGGCTTCCAGCCAATTTGTTCCCGGCATGGCCAAATCGGTAATAATCAAATCAAAATCATTTTGCGTTTGCAAAATTTCAAAAATGCCATTGTAATTATTGGCCGAAACAATTTCGGCTTTCGGATACTCTTTATGCAGAATAAATTCCAAACCCTGCAAAAATAATTCATGGTCGTCAGCAATGAGAAATTTCATAAATTCACCTTTAAAAATCGTTGTATAATTACATTTTTAATTAGGAATATATCATAAGATATGTTAAAGAAGTATAAATTGTTAAATTTATTTACGGAAGGCGGTTATGATCATTACCATAGACGGACCGGCAGCAGCCGGAAAAGGAACTTTATCTTCTTATTTGGCAAAAGAATATAAATTGGCATATTTTGACACAGGAATGGTTTATCGCGCCGTTGGCTTGCAGATGGTTTTGACCGCGCAAGATCTCTCTGATGTTTCACAGGCGGAAAAAATTGCCAAACAGCTGACTTTTCAGCAGATGATGGAACTGTCGCGTCATCCGGATTTTCGTTCTGACATCGGCGGACATTCGGCGTCCGTTGTTTCTTCATATCCGGGAGTTCGCCAAGCTTTGCTTGCCATGCAACAAAATTTTGAGCATAATCCAGTATATGAAGACGGCACACCGGCGCGCGGTGTTGTATATGACGGTCGTGATACCGGAACGGTTATTTGTCCGCAAGCTGATATAAAGTTTTTTGTCACCGCTTCGCCTGAAGTCAGAGCAAAACGACGCTACAAAGAGTATGTGGACAAAGGCATACAAACAACCTATGATAAGGTTTTGGAAGATGTTATTGCACGCGATAAACGCGATTCTTCAAGAGCCACAGCTCCGATGAAACCGGCAGAAGATGCGATTTTGGTGGACACTTCTTTTCTTAATATAGATGAAGTAAAATCAAAAGTTATACCTTTAATAGAAGCAAAACTTAAAAATCAATAGTCCGATAAAATAACTTTTGGCAGTGATAACGTTGACGTTTGTAAAAGATACGACAAATATTTAACAATAGGTTTATCGCTGGTGCGATAATTCAGATCCGTGTAAGAAAACACGGAAACGGAAGTCCAAAAGCAAAACATTAACACGATTATTTTTTTCATAACATAATTCCCGACTGGTTTTAAAATATACAAGAAACTCATAATTTCAACGGATATAAAAATTCATATTATCTTGCTGACAAACACAAAAAAAAGATTGTAAAACGATATAAAAGATTTTAGCATACAATCAGTTTTGATACAAAAAAAGATAAGGAGATAAGTAAATGAATAAAAAATATGCAATTGGCGCAATTTGCGTTGCTCTTTTGTTGGGTTTTTGGCTCGGTTGTTTTCGTTGTTGCCACAAATCTAAAATTGCGGTTGTAGATATTACAACGATTGTCCAAAATTCAGAGCAGGTTAAAGCTTTAAAAGAAGAGCAAAACACCAAAGCTCAAGAATTGGCAACTTGGTTACAAAATGCACAAAATGCCGTCAAAAATGAAAAAAATAAAAGCAAGCAAGAAGATTTGTTAAAGCAATATAACGCCGAAATCGCGGCTAAAAAACAAACTATCGCAACGGAATACGCACAAAAATTGCAAGACATAGATAACAATATCACCAAAACAATTTCCGATAAAGCTAAAAAAGAAGGATATCAGTTGGTGATTGCCAAAAATTTAGTAATCTACGGTGGTAAAGACATTACGGACACGATTCTTGAAATTGTAAAATAGAACTCTGCCCGTGAACCGATGGTACTTTGTACCTGCAAGTTTCACGGTTGGATTACACTACTCGTGCTAAACAATGTTTTTCCAACATCTAAACATTCCGCCCCGCATTTATGCGGGGTTTTCTTATCTTAAAAAGTGTAGAAACAAAAAT
>JAKSUO010000073.1 GCA_024408895.1 Alphaproteobacteria bacterium
TATATTCAAGATTTTTTTAAATTTCATAATGTGATTTTTAGGGGCATATTTGGGGTATTTTTTCCCTGTTTTTCTTATTTGTCTTTTTTACCCTGTCACTTTTGCCCGTTTTTTTCCTGTCACTCTTGCACGTTAGGGCGAGAGTCTCTTGCAATCCGGCACCTGTGCCAAAACGATAGAGATTCTCCCCGCGATTATATCGCGTGAAGAATGACAGTAAAAAAATACTACATTGCGTGAAGAATGACGGGGTATTGCGTTCGGGGAATAATGATTCCGATACCGATGTTTATAATAGAGTATGGAATATCTTTTATGCAAAAAAGTCTTGACATAATTTCCAAAAATTTATAACATAAAGCCATAGTTTAATTATAAAATATATTAGTTTATGAGTTTAGCAAAGATTATTAAGAAGGATGTGAAAGTTGAAACATCACACCTTTGGATTGTCGGATTAGGTATTGTGGTGGCACTCGGGTTTCTTATTGACTGTGTCATCGCGCCGGTTTTTTCCGCCTACTGTAAAAACATTGATTACGAGGAGCTTCTTGGCTCTGCTGGAATCATTGTCGGTCTTGAGGCCACCAGAAAGTATGCTTTAGCAAGGTTTAAATACCTTAAAGACTTGGCGATTGTCGGAGCCAAAAAGAATCCCGCAGAGGAAGTCTTAAAGGAAAAACTTTGGGTGCCTTGTGTCGGGTGGTTCTTGGTATGCGGCTATGTCGTCAACATTTTACTTATTCCTTTTATTGACGGAATAAAAGAAGTTGACTGGTTTTTTCTGCATGCCAGTGTATCGATGTTCTTAATCGTTTCCGGTTTAAGAGAATACGGTGTGTATTCAGAAACCGAAAAACATTTGGTTGAGAACGAAGAAATAGGCAACAGTGATTAGAATTAAGCGTATAAATTAATAAAAAAGGCTCAGGATTAATTTCTGAGCCTTTTTTATTTAACAAGTTAATGTTTTTTTATTTGTCGGCCTTGTTATTTTTTCTGCAATACCAATATTATAGTATAATGAAACGGTGCGTTTGGAATAGTATGAAGAAATTAAAGCTTTTTTAAAACAATCGTTGTATAAGCGAACTGTATGGGAAAATAAGGAGAACTTATATGAAAAAATATATTGCAGAATTATTTGGAACATTTGTTCTGGTATTTGTTGGCTGCGGTACGGTTGTTTTTTCGGCGCCGTATGTCGGTAATTTAGGTATCGCTTTTGCGTTTGGTTTGGCTGTTATGGCAATGATTTATGCCGTTGGTCCAATTTCCGGTGCACACATCAATCCTGCTGTGACACTGGGGGTTTTGAGTGCCGGTCGGATGAACTTTAAAAACGCATTATGTTATATCATTTTCCAATTTTTAGGCGCGATTTTAGGCGCTTATGCGTTGGCCTATGTTGTTTCCGGTCACTTGAGCGGATATGATATTGCAACTCAAGGTTTAGGTCAAAACGGTTGGGGTACAGACTATGCCGGCGGTTATGACATTTATGCGGCTGCAGTTTTTGAATTTATTGCTACGTTTGTTTTTGTGAAAGTTATTTTGAAAGTAACAGAATCCGATTTGAAAATTGCCGGTGTTGTTATTGGTTTAACATTGGTAGCTTTGCATATTTTAGGTTTGCCGATAACCGGTGTTTCGGTTAATCCTGCGCGTAGTTTCGGACCGGCATATTTAGTACAGGGCGAGGCATATTCTCAAGTATGGTTATTCTTGATTATTCCGTCGCTTGCAGGTATTTTTGCCGGCTTAGTATCACGTTGTTGCTGTTGTCATTGCAGCATTTGTGAAATGCAGAAGGCTTTGACTCCGGCAAAACCGGCTGAATCGGTTGTTGAACATAAAACAGTAAAGCATGCACCGATGCATCACAGAGGGCCGGCTCGTAAACCTGCTGTTAAAAAAACGGCTCGTTAAAATAATATTGATTATACTAAAAAACGTCGGAATTTTTTCCGGCGTTTTTTTAGTTATTAATAATCAGCATTTTTTGTCAGGCAATGAATAAAAAAAACCGCGTCTGAAACAGACGCGGCTTTTTTTTAGCTTAAACTAAGCAGCTTTGCTTGTTTTATGCTCTTTCTGTGTTTTGCCATATTTAACAGCAGCTTGAGCTGCAGCCAAACGAGCAACCGGTACACGGAACGGTGAGCAAGAAACATAGTCTAAACCGCATTGTTGGAAGAACTCAATGGATTTTGGATCACCACCGTGTTCACCGCAAACACCCAGTAATAATTCCGGATTGGTTTGACGACCATATTCACAAGCGCGTTTAACAAGTTTGCCAACACCTTCAACATCAATGGATGCAAACGGATCTGCTACATAAATGCCTTTAGAGCGATAGCAATCCAAAATTGCACCGGTATCATCACGGCTCATACCCAAAGTTGTTTGTGTTAAGTCGTTGGTACCAAAACCGAAGAATGCCGCAGAAGAGGAAATTTCTTCAGCCATTAAAGCTGCGCGTGGCAATTCAATCATTGTACCTACTTCATATTCAATAGATTTGCCTTTTTCGGCGAAAATCTTTTGAGCTGTGGTATCAATAATGTTCTTTACGATATCCAATTCTTTCTTGGAACCGACTAACGGAACTTCAATTTCCGGAACAACTTTTACGCCTTCTGCGCTACATTCCATAGCTGCTTCCAAAATGGCGCGAGTTTGCATTTCGCAAATTTCCGGATATGTAACAGCCAAGCGGCAACCGCGGTGGCCTAACATTGGATTCATTTCATGCAAAGAGTTTGCACGATTTTTAACTTCTGCTAAAGTTTTGCCCATCTTGTCTGCCAATTCTTGCATTTCGGCATCGGTGTGCGGCAAAAATTCATGCAAAGGCGGATCCAACAGACGAATAACAACCGGGAATCCGTTCATGGTACGATATAATTGTTTGAAGTCTTCTTTTTGGTAAGGCAACAAACGAGCCAAAGCGGCACGACGACCTTCTTCATTGTCAGACAAAATCATTGTACGCATATCGGAAATACGTTTAGCATCAAAGAACATATGTTCTGTTCTGGCTAAACCGATACCTTCGGCACCAAATTCAACAGCTTGTTTTGCATCAGCCGGTGTTTCGGCATTGGCGCGAACATGCATGGTGCGGATTTCATCAACCCAACCCATAAAGCGACCGAAGTTGCCGGAATTTGTATCAGCTTTAACTGTCGGAATTTTACCTTCAATAATTTGACCTTTAGCACCGTCCAAAGATACCCAATCACCTTCTTTAATGCAAGAACCTGATTTGGTTTTCATTGTTTTGGAAGTGTAATCAATCGTAATATCGGTAGAACCGGAAACGCATGGCGTACCCATACCACGGGCAACAACTGCCGCGTGAGATGTCATACCGCCGCGTGCAGTGATAACACCTTGAGATGCGTGCATACCGCCGATATCTTCCGGAGAAGTTTCGTTACGGATTAAGATAACTTTTTCGCCTTTGGCAGCCCAAGCTTCAGCATCTTCAGCGCAGAATACAGCACGGCCGACAGCAGCACCAGGAGAAGCCGGTAAGCCGACAGCAATAACTTTCTTTTCAGCTTTCGGGTCCAACATTGGGTGCAATAATTGATCTAATTGGTCTGCACCAACGCGCATAATAGCTTCTTCTTTGTTGATTAAGCCTTCATCAAACATTTCAACAGCCATACGAACGGCAGCTGCAGCTGTTCTTTTACCGTTACGGCATTGCAACATCCACAGTTTTTTATGCTCAATGGTAAATTCCATATCTTGCATATCTTTGTAATGTGATTCCAATGCGTTACGAACATCAACCAATTGCTTATACAAATCCGGCCAAAGTTCTTCCAAAGAATTACCTTCACCTTTAGAGCTCATCGGTTGCGGTGTACGAATACCGGCAACAACGTCTTCACCTTGTGCATTTACCAAATATTCGCCGTAGTATTTATTTTCGCCTGTGGCCGGGTCACGAGAGAAGCAAACACCGGTTGCGGAATCTTCGCCGGCATTACCAAACACCATTGTTTGAACGTTACAAGCTGTACCCCAGTCGCCCGGAATATTGTTTAATTTACGATAAGTAATGGCGCGGGCAACATTCCAAGAACCGAATACGGCACCAATGCCGAGCCATAATTGTTCCCACGGATCTTGCGGTACAACTTTACCTAATTTTTGACCGATAGCTTTATATTGAGCAACCAGTTCTTTCAAATCATCGGTTGTTAAATCAGTATCTGATTTATAACCTTTAGATTTTTTCATTGCTTCCAAAGCGCCTTCATATTCATCCAAGTCTGCGCCCAAAACAACATCAGAGAACATTTGAATAAAACGACGATAAGAATCGTAAGCGAATCTTTCATTACCGGAGGTTTGAGCCAAGCCTTTAACGCTTTCATCGTTCAAGCCCAAGTTCAGAACCGTATCCATCATACCAGGCATAGAAATTCTAGCGCCGGAACGAACGGAGAACAATAACGGATTAGAGGAATCGCCGAATTTTTTGCCCATAATTGCTTCAACACCGGCAACTGCTGCTCTGACCTGATCTTTTAAATCAGACGGATAGGTGTTGTTGTTTGCATAGTAATATGTGCAAACTTCGGTTGTAACAGTAAATCCCGGAGGAACAGGAAGACCAACTTTGTTCATTTCTGCAAGGTTAGCACCCTTACCGCCAAGGAGATTACGCATATTGGCATCGCCTTCGGCTTTGCCGTTTCCAAATGTATATACCCATTTACTCATGGTTATTTAAGCTCCTGTTAGCTGTGTGTTAATACCAAGTCACGCCCAAAAAAAAGCGCAACTAAAATCAAAAAAAATTTTAATTTGCCTTGAATTTATATCACAAATTTAGAATCTTCAAGCAAAATATTGAGGATACTAAAAAATAGAGACACGAATTATTATAATCAGTTGATTCTACAATATTTCTTTATAAAAACTCCATCTTTTCGGGTAGCATTTTCCTATTTTTTTGGGGCAGTAATTTATAAATTATTGAATATCGTAAAGAAACGCTTGACATTTTGAGGGAAAAATATTTATATTGCATAAGATTTTGATAATGGCATGGTGCCGTTAATTTTAGTTACAAGGATTCTAAATGAGTATTAGTCCGATTCAGTTTCTGCGTCAGGTCAGACAGGAAGTTAAAAAAGTTACTTGGCCGACGAAAAAAGAAGTCGTTCCGACATGCACAATGGTTATTGTGATTGTGTCTATTGCCACGGCGTTTTTCTTTGTGGTAGATATGCTTTTAAGCTGGGGCGTTGATAAAATTTTGCAATTAGGTTAGGAGTTTTTTTAAATGGATGCTCGTTGGTATGTCGTAAACGTATATTCCGGTTCGGAAAAGAAAGTTGCCGAATCGCTTAGAGAACAAGCTGTTCTCAAAAAAATGGAAGATAAAATTCTGGATGTGCTTGTGCCGGTTGAAAATGTTATTGAAATTCGCCGTGGCGCAAAAGTTAATGCAGAACATAAGTTCTTTCCGGGCTATATTTTGGTTAAAATGGAACTGACCGATGAAACTTGGCTCGTTGTTAAAAATACACCGCGGGTTAGCGGATTTTTAGGCAGCCGCAATAAGCCGCAGTCAATCAGTGATGCCGAAGTTGAAAAAATTATGAACCAAGTTAAAGAAGGGATTGAGCGTCCGCAAACAAATATCAGCTTTGAAGTTGGTGAACAAATTCGCGTTATTGATGGCCCGTTTGCCTCTTTTGTCGGCGTTGTGGAAGATGTAGATGCGGAAAAGAATCGCTTGAAAGTTTCAGTTTCTATTTTTGGTCGTTACACACCGGTTGAGTTGGAATTTTCTCAAGTTGAGAAAATATAAAAAACTCTGATAACGGGTAATTACTTGAAAGTCCTTTTGCTTATGTACCTTTGTTGTACAGTGTGCAAAAGGGCTTTTGTTTTATTTGCCTTGTTATTCAAATTTTTTGCACCGGTGCCGGATTGCAAGAGACTCTCGCCCTATCGGGCAAGAGTGACAAAATAAAAAAAGCGGGCAAGAGTGACAGGTTATTTTTTATTGTCATTCTTCACGCGATGTAATCGCGGGGAGAATCTCTATCGTTTTGGCACAGGTGCCGGATTGCAAGAGACT
>JAKSUO010000074.1 GCA_024408895.1 Alphaproteobacteria bacterium
AAAAGCCATACGGAATCATCTTTTAAGAAATCAGAAATATTTTTGGCTGAAATTGATTTAATAATGTTATCCGTTAGTGTTCGCAAACTCATATTTTTATCCCATACACAATTTTTTCGCTATTTTAATAAGGCTTGAGTTGAAAGTCAAATAAAATATGTCAGATAAACAGCTTGCAGATTTGTTTTTTTGTTTTATATTATTGCCAAAAAAAGGATGCCATGATTAGTTTGCTCAAAATTTTTATCACATTTTTTAAGATGGGAGTATTCACGTTTGGCGGTGGTTACGCCATGTTACCTATTTTGAAAAGCGAGGCGGTAGATAAATATAAATGGGTAAGTGAGGAAGATTTATTGAACTATTATTCCATCGGCCAATGTACACCGGGAATAATCGCGGTTAACGCAGCTTCGTTTATCGGTTACAAATTGCGTCGTATTCCAGGTTTAATTGCCGCAACATTGGGAGTGATTGCGCCATCTGTTATAATCATTATACTTATTGCTCTCTTATTGCGTCAATATATGGATAATCAATATATGCAATATGCTTTCGGAGGTATCCGTGTTTGTGTGGTTGCTCTGATTATCAATACGGTTGCCGATATGTGGCGCAAAGGCGTTAAAAATGTGCGCGATTACATTGTTTTTGCGGTGGCGGTAATTTTGTTGTTTGCCTTTGATTTGTCGGCAATTTTAATTGTTCTTTTGGCATCAGGTGCATCTTTTATCCCGAACATTGGAAGTAAAAAGCCATGATATACGTTTTGTTGTGCCGAGAATTTTTTAAAATCGGGTTGTTTGCCGTAGGCGGCGGTTTGGTTACCGTGCCGTTTCTGTTTGATTTATCCGAAACGTACGAATGGTTTTCTGCTACCGAATTGGCGGATATGATTGCGGTATCGCAGTCCACTCCGGGACCGATTGGGATAAATATGGCAACTTATGCCGGTTTCCAAGCGGCTGGTATCGGCGGAGCATTGGCGGCAACATTGAGCGAAGTTTTGCCATCAATGATTGTCGTTTATTTTATTTCACACCTTTTAAACAAATGGGCGGAAAACCGTTATGTTAATAGTATTTTTAGTGGGATTCGTCCGGCGGTGATGGCTTTGATACTGTTTGCCGGTTGGGATATTGCAAAAACCTCAATTACTGATATTAAAACACTTGCAATTCTGCTTGTTTTAACTTTATTGATGCACTTTTATAAGAAGAACGCAATTTTTTATATTGTCATTTCCGCTATAATCGGTTTATTATGCAAGTTATAATGAAAGGATATTATGATGACGGATACAGTGTATGATGTTGTTGGAATCGGTAATGCCATTGTTGATGTGTTGGCAAAAGTAGGCGACACATTTTTAACCGAACGCAAATTGTCTAAGGGAAGTATGACGCTTTTAGAAGCACGCGATGCCGGTAAGATATATGCCGATGTTATTCCCGAACGTCAAGCTTCCGGAGGTTCGGCCGCTAATACCGTAGCTGGGTTGGCTTCCTTGGGCGCAGATTGCGCTTTTATTGGAAAAGTTCATGATGATGAGTTGGGGCAGTTGTTCCAACGCGATATCGGTGCCGCCGGCATAGATTTTTTTACTGAGGCATTGAATGAAGGGCCGGCAACCGCACGCAGTATTGTTTTGGTAACACCGGATGCTCAACGTTCCATGTTCACATATTTGGGCGCATCACGTCGTCTGTCTGTTGCCGATATTGACGAGAAAATCATCAGTGAATCACGAATAACATTTATTGAGGGCTATCTATGGGATGAACCAAGCGAGCAAGAAGCAATTTTGAAAGCTTGTGAGTTGGCGCACAAACATAACCGAGAAGTGGCTTTTTCCGTTTCGGATACATATTGTGTTAAACGTTATCGGGAAAATATGTTGAAGCTGATTAAAGAGCATGTAAATATTTTATTTGCTAATGAAGAAGAAATAAAAGCCATGTTTGAAACTAATGATTTCTACGAGGCTCTTGATGCCGTGAAATCAATAGTGCATATTGCGGCAATTACACGCGATTCGCGCGGGTCAGTGGTTGTGCGTGGGCGCGAAAAGATTTTTGTGGAAGCAGAACAAATAGAAAATGTTGTTGATTGTACCGGAGCCGGTGATTTGTATGCTTCCGGATTTTTATATGGCTTGGTACAACGCCGCAGTTTGGGGACATGCGCCATTATCGGCAGTATTGCCGCTTCGGAAATTATCAGCCACTATGGAGCAAGACCGGAAATTTCATTGCGTGGCTTAGTGCGCAAAAAACTGATAGAATATGGTAAACGTCCGTCAATCTAGGCGAAAACGCAACAAAAAAAGTCTCCGACATACAGACGGAGACTTTTTTTGTTGAATCAATCTATTACGCAGGAGTGTTTGATTCTTCTGTTAATTCTTCGGTAACAGGGGTGTCTGTTGCCGTATTTTGATTTTGCATATTCGCCAAGTGGATTTGCTTTATCGTCGACCTTAAATGGTTCATCGCCTTCACCGCCAAATACATAATCAGTAGAAAAATACATAAGAGGAATGTTGTGTTTGTGTTTGTGGCAATTCCATCCTTTATGTTTACCAAAATTGCCTGTCGGCATAACCGAACCGTCGGAATTGATTATGATAACCGTTCCTCCGTTGCCTTCTGCCATATTCGGCATTTTTGGCATATGATGTCCCATCGGCATCATCGGCATAGCTTTCGGACCGCGCGCCGGGCATCTGCCGCAACAGCAGTGCAATAATTCATTAAAACCCATACCTGCTAAGAAAATCAGCAAAATTGCCAATAACTTAAAAGTGCCTTTGCGATGACAACCGCAACCACATCCGCAACCGCAAGTACATTCTTTACCTTCCTGACAGCCGCATTGACAATCTTTGCTGCAATTACAATGTGGAGTTTCCTGCATTTCGGTTTCCTTTTTGTTTTCTTGTTCTTTACGAGCCATTTTTTTTCCTTTCTTATTAAAAATACAAAAATAAGATAACCTTTTTTTTGCAAAAATAAAGTGTTTTTTGTGAAAGTTATTTGAAGATTGGATTAAATACAAAAAAGGCCGCTGTAAAAGCGACCTTTCTGCGTTGGCGGGAGCGACGAGACTCGAACTCGCGACCTCTGCCGTGACAGGGCAGCGTTCTAACCAACTGAACTACACCCCCAACGAACAATCAACTTTATATACAATAAAAAATTAAAAAGCAATAGTTTTTTTTATTTTTTTTCTTTTTTTCATTTTTTGTGGAAAAACAGAACTTTTTTACGATGTATAACTTGGTTAATATGCTTGCAATCAATAACAAAATAAGGCAATATCAAACAGATTTTTGTAGGGTGATATATGCCGGAATTTAAGAAATTAAGAAAAAAAATACGCCGACGCCGTATTGAAACATTCCTGCTGGCTGGTTATGCCATTGCGGTTACTTGCGCTTTGTTTTTATCATTGTTGAATAAAAAAACATCGGAAGATAACACGCCGCTCCAATATGTCAGCGAGGAAACCTATGACTTTAATAACGATATTTTAACGCCGGCATTTAACGATTCGGCGGCGGATAATCCGTTTGAGCTTGTCTATACTCAAATGAACAGTTTGCCGTTATTGAGCAATCAGGATATGATTATTCAGAAGTTTGAACTGACACAAGACAATCATCCGGAAATACTCTTACCTGTTTCAGCAAAGCCAAAATACGAAAAACGTGATTTTTCAGGTATTTATCAAAAAGAACATCATGTATTAGTTGTAAAATCAGGTGATACGTTTATCGGTATGTTGACTAATTTGGGAATGGATACGAAAACTGCAACCGATGCCTATAATACCTTGAAAAAAGTGTTTGATGCACACAATTTGAAAGTTAATCAATATCTGGAATTGACCGGTACGTTTGATATTCAATCACATCAGTTAGAAGCGTTGGATACTTTGTTTTTTGAACCGGAGCGCGGCACAAAATTCACGTTGCGCGTGAACGAATATGATAAGTTTGAAGCCAAAGCCGAGTATGAAAAATTTAACCGAGATGTTAAAGTTGTGAATGGTGTTATTGAAGCGCAGACATCTGCATCTTTAATAAAGGCCGGTGTGCCACGTTATATCACGGACGAAGTTATTCGTCGTTTTAGTCATTTAATTAATTTCCGCACCGATATTCACAAGGGCGACAAATTCGGCATTAAATATGAGGTGTATAAAACATCAGAAGGCGAAGTTATCAAGTTCGGAAGTTTATTATATGCTTCGTTTGCTACTGATAAACGCACTTATAAACTGTATCGCTACAAAGATGAATTCTATACGGAAAGAGGCGAAGCCAAGAAAACCGGTTTGGATATTAAACCGTTGTCCTTCCGAAGTGCGCGTATTTCTTCATTGTTCGGTTATCGTATGCACCCGATTTACAAAACCAGAAAGTTCCACAGTGGCGTGGATTATGCCGCTCCGCGCGGTACGCAGATTTATGCCAGCGGAAACGGAGTTGTTGAAATGGCGCAATATGTCAACGGATATGGTAATTTTGTAAAGATTCGCCATAATTCGGAATATGAAACGGCATATGGCCATATGCAAGGATTCGCCAGAGGAATTCGTCAAGGGATTCGTGTTCGTAAAGGTCAACTTATAGGCTATGTCGGCAGCACCGGTCGTTCAACCGGTCCGCATTTACACTTTGAAATTATTCGTAAAGGCCAACGTATTAATCCTCTTAAAGCACAAGTTGCAACAGGAAATGATTTAACCGGTCGGCAGTTGGCGGAATTTAAACAGGAAATGCGTCGGATTGACGCTTCCGTGGAAAAAATTGCCCGGGTTAAGAAGGATAAAAAGCAAAAACTTGGAACAACAGCAATGCAGTTGGCTTCTTATAGCGAAAAAACGGTGCAAATGATTCCGTCGGCAGCACCTGAGCAAGATGTGACGACAGATAAAGAAATCTTTAAAATGCAGAATATGGACACTGCTTCATCACTTGCGCAAGATATTGAAAACAAACCGAAAGTTATATCGGAAAGCAATGCTGATGCGCAAATTAACTCGGCAAATATTGAAGACGGTGAAAAAATAGCCACAGAGGTGTTGGAACAAACACAACAATCTCAAGAAAACACCGTGGAAACAGCAGAACAAAAAACGGAAGTTTCAACAGATGAAAGTGTAGCGGAAGTTGCCTATAAGGGAAAAATATTGTTACCGATAAGAGAATCGGCTGAACACGTTCGTCAACGCCACATATTGAGTAAGTCGCCGTTAGCAGCTAAAATGGCAAAAGCGGTGAAGGTTCCGTCACACAAGCCTAAGCCGAAACGTTCATTGAGAACATCACGATAAATAATTAAGTTGCTTAACTTCCACTTGATATTTTAATGTGCAAAACTTAAATCTTAGAACGTTTGGAGAGAATATAAATGGATAATTTGCCGGAATTACGAGACATTCATCTACCGAGTGCGGATATTTCCGTTTTCCCGCTCGCTTACGGTTGGTGGCTTGTTTTGATTATAATATTGGCGATTGTTTTGCTGGTGTTCTTCGGACGACGAATAAGACGTGCAAGCGCACGGTTGTATGCCACTCATTTATTGCGTTCCTTAAAAGACGATCATTCAATTGCGGCGGCGGCAAAAATGTCAGAAATTTTGCGCCGAATATGCGTTCGGCAATATCCTGAAGCTGTTGCTTTGAGTGATAAAAAATGGATAGCCTTTATCAATTCCAAAACAAAGGAAAAATTGTCTGCCCGCACGGCAGAATTGTTGTCGGAAGCTCCTTATATGCCGACCGATATCAAGAAATATTCCACAACGGATATAGATGATTTATGGCGGTTTTGCAATCATTGGATAGGGGATAATCTATGATAAGGTTTGCAAATCCTCAAATATTTTGGCTGCTGTTTGTTCCACTGTGTGTTTATTACATTTTGCCGGCGGTTAAGCAAATGTATGGTGATGCGCTTAAAGTACCATTTGTTGGGGAATTGGCTAAAATAGAAAATCAAACAAAATTAAAGGATAAATTAAAAGCGCAAATTAAAGTTCCGTATATCAGGAT
>JAKSUO010000075.1 GCA_024408895.1 Alphaproteobacteria bacterium
CACATATACAAAAGGCGAGGTGAATAACAATAATGGTTCAACAGAAACAAAATCCAAAGAGCAAAAATAAAACTGTGTGTTTTTTAATATTGTGCTTTCAAATCTCTGATGTTTGCTTATACTTAAAACATCGGGGATTTTTTTATAATTTTCTGAAAAGGGACGCAGATGACTATAGTGGCAATTTGGTGTCGTCATGAGGGCGACGATATTATCGGAATTGGGCCAAATATTCCGTGGCAAATAAAATCGGATACCAAGCGTTTTCGTAATCTGACACTCGGAAAAACATTGGTTGTTGGGCAAAAAACGTATGAAAGTTTTCCCGGCCGAACGTTGCCAAACCGAAAGTTTGTGGTATTGACTTTTGATAAAGAATATCAGGTTTCCGATACTGAAAATCATTGTATTGCAACAGATATTCGCCAACTTAAAGATTATCCGGAAGACTTATATGTTTCCGGCGGTGCAACAATTTATGAGTTGTTTTTCTCAATGCCGGATATGCGTCCTGATATTGTGGTGGATTGCCTTTATCACGGTGATATAAATCCAAAACTTGAAGGAAAACCGATTTCCGTGCATAAAAGCGTGGAAATTATGCGCGAAAATTATATGCAATTACCGAATGAGTATGAACTGGACAATATCACCACAACGGTTTGGCTGAAAAAAGGTGATTTTGTGGAACAATCATTGATTAAAAAAATTCTGGATTATTTGGAAACGGAAGGAAAATAAAATGCAACAGTACTTAGATTTGTTACAAGAGATTAGGGACCAGGGTGTTGATAAAATGGATCGTACCGGCACAGGTACGCGTTCGGTTTTCGGCCGTCAGATGCGCTTTGATTTGAGTAAAGGGTTTCCGTTGGTAACAACAAAAAAAGTTCATTTGAAAAGTATTATTTATGAGCTGTTGTGGTTTTTAAAGGGTGATACAAACGTTAAATATTTGCAAGAAAACGGTGTGCGTATTTGGAACGAATGGGCCGATGAAAACGGTGAACTAGGTCCTGTTTACGGCTCGCAATGGCGCAACTGGAACGGAGAAGGTATTGACCAAATTGCACAAGTTGTTGAAACTTTAAAAAAGAATCCTAACGACCGCCGGATGATTGTTTCGGCATGGAATGTCGGTAAAATTGCCGAAATGCACTTACCTCCTTGCCATATGATGTTTCAGTTTTATGTGGCCGACAACAAGTTGAGCTGTATGCTTTATCAACGTAGTTGCGATATGTTTTTGGGAGTTCCGTTTAATATTGCCTCGTATGCCTTACTGACAATGATGATGGCTCAGGTTTGTGGCTATGAACCGGGTGAATTTGTTCATACACTCGGTGATACGCACATTTATCATAATCATTTTGCACAGGTTAAGGAACAGCTTTCACACACGCCTTATCCGCTGCCTCAAATGAAAATTAATCCGAATATAAAAGATATTAATGATTTTAAATTTGAAGATTTTGAATTGGTTAATTATCAAAGTTATGATACCATACGTGCGCAAGTTGCCGTATAATAATTTTGTTTAAAAAACAAAAAAGGTCCAGCTTCACAGCTAAACCTTTTCGGATGGATAGAAATAAGCTATGGTAAATTTCTATCCTCTAAATTCATATTCAAATGATTATATACCTTCACAGGTATTAATCTGTAAGTGATAAATAGTTCAATTGTTTACTGTGTATTAGTGCATTAATAGTTTAATTGTTATTGCACTAACAGAACAAATTGCTCGGACAATAAAAGTTAATAATTAATTTGTGGCTACCGAATACCTCATATAATATGTTTTGTCAAGTATTTTCTTAAATGTAAAAAAATACCACTAATGCACAAGAAAAGGCGCAGAGCTGGAACTTTCCTTTTTTATGCTTGTGTTTCGGCAAAAAAAAATCTATAAATATATGTGCAAAATGTTTGTAATGGGGATGTAAAATGAAGAAAAATTTTTATTTGGTTGCGGTTATCGGACTTTGCTTTAGTGAATTGGCAGTTGCTGCTGATTGGCAATCTGAAATTGCCAAACTGCGTGAAGATGTTGTTGTGTTGCAAAGACAGGTTTATCGTGGAATTGAAAGCGAAGATAAAGCTGTTTCTTCGCAAAATACCGAAACGCAGGTCAAAATCGGTGAGTATGGCGAAGAAATCAGAAAAATAAACGGGCGAATAGATGAATTGGAACATGCCGTTAAAGAAAATAACGATAAAATTGATAAATTTAATCGTGATATGGAAATCAGAATGAAAATTCTGGAAGGTCGCCAAGTTCCCGCAAGTTTGAGCGCACCGGCACCGAAACTGCCGACAACCTATTCCGCACCTGTGGCAAAAGAGGCGGCTGCCGCTGTGGTCGGCGATAAAATTCAAGGAGATGATTTGGCTCCTATCGGTGGCACGGAAGAAAACAGTGAACCTCAGGCATTAGTGCCGGCAACAAGTGAACCGGAAGCGGTGAACGTTAACAATCCGGATGACTTGTATAATAATGCTATTCAAGCATATAATCGCGGTTTTTATGACGAGGCGGAATTAGGTTTTGAAGAAGTTCTTAAGCAATTCCCTTCGCATGCACTGGCCGGAAATTCTCAGTATTGGTTGGGCGAAATTTACACAAAACAGAACAAAATGTCGCAGGCCCAAGCCGCATTCAAAAAAGGCTATGATAATTATAAAAACGGCAATAAAGCTGCCGATAGCTTGTATAGATTGGGAATCACGCTTGAAAGTACCGGAGAAAAACAAAAGGCTTGTGTTGTCTTTTTAAGTTTTGGAGATGAATTTCCCAAAGCCAATGCTGATTTAAAAACAAAAGTTCAAAACAAAATTCAATCGCTTGGATGTAAATAGTGGAAGATTTTTTATTTAGGCATCATATCAAGGATAGTGTAATTGCCGTAGGTGTTTCCGGTGGTGCCGATTCATTGGCGGTAGCATTAATGGCGGCACAAAGTTTGGCGGTGTACGGCAAAAAAATCGTGGCACTAACCGTTGACCATGGATTGCGTCCGACATCGGCAAACGAAGCCGCGTATGTTGCCGAAATTATGCGGCGAAACAATATAGAACATCATATTTTGGTGTGGGAAGGCGATAAACCCAAAAGCGGAATTGAGGAGGCGGCGCGTATTGCTCGCTATGAGTTGCTGCACAAATGGTGTGCGGAACATGGTGTTTCATCATTGATGGTTGCGCACCATATCTTAGATCAGGCAGAAACATTTTTAATGCGTTTGCAACGTGGAAGCGGGCTTAAAGGTTTGTGCTGTATGCGTGAAATATCTGTTTGGCGGGGGCTAAATATTCTCAGACCGTTGTTGCATACGAATCCGCAAGTTATGGAAAATTATTTACGGCAACGTCATATTGAATGGGTGCACGACGAATCTAACGATGATATCCAATTTTTGCGCAGCAGAATCCGTAATTTTTGGCCGGAATTTGTGGCACAAACTGGGGTTGACGCCGAAAAATTGGATGGCGCGATTCAGCGCTTGCAAAGTTCCGAAGATTATATTGAAGCGCAGATAAATGACATTATACAACGGCAAGTGACAAATGATGCTGATGTTGTTTTCAGCTTTAAGCATACGGATTATTTGCAGTGGCACGCAGAAGTTAAGTTTAGGGTTATCGCATCATTGTGTCGGCGCGAATATATTCCGCGCTCTGATAGTGTTATCGGTGTGGTTGAACGGCTGAACCATTTGCCGTTTAACGGTGTTACATTAGGTGATAAGGAAATTTTTACGGCTTACAATAGAGTGTGGATTGTGCCGCAACTTGATGCAAAACACAAATCAACAAGTCAGGATTGGAAAAATTTTACGGAGCTTTATCCAATATATAAAGGGCGCAAAATTCCGCATAAAGCGCGGTTGGCCGTTCTAAAAAAAGGAGAAATGTTTTGATTTATAATAGTCTTAACGATATTGCTGAGCTGTTTGATGTCTTTTTGTTTGATGCATACGGAGTGTTTTGGGAAGGAAACTTTTTTTATAAGGGAAGTCTTGAGGCAATGGAAAGGCTTGTTAAAGCCGGTAAAACTGTTGTGGTGATATCAAATACAAGTAAGCTTGGTTCGGATATTCGGCAGAGCTATGCCAAGCGCGGGATGTTTGAGAATAAAGAATACAACTATATGATTACTTCGGGTGATTTGTTGCGCTCACATTTGATTGTCGGTGATTTGTCTTTCAAATCTTGTCCCAATCCACTGAAATACTATGTTGTCGGCATACCGCATTATAAAGCATTTGCCAATACAAAATATCAACAGGTTGAAACGCCGGAAGAGGCTGATTTTGTTTATTGCGGCGTGCCTCTTATGTTTCCTAAAGATGTGGCAGAATATCCACAATATGCTGATTTATATTGGCCGTTTCATCAAAACGAGGACGGAAAAATTGATTTATGGGATACATTGACCGAAAAACCGTTTGAAAAAATTGTAAATAAGTTGGTTGAACTTAATTTGCCGGTGCTGAATGCAAATCCGGATTTTACGGCAAGGGAAGGGCATCCGTTGGTGCCGAATTCCGAATCCGTTTTTGTGGTACGCAACGGTACAATCGCCGAAATGTTTCGTCAGCGCGGTGCGGAAGTTTATGAGCTCGGTAAACCGCACGCAAATATCTATGACTATACATTTAAAATGTTGGAAAAAGATGGAATTCACATTAATAAAAAGCGTACCTGTATGATTGGGGATACGGTGCGTACTGATGTTAAAGGGGCAATAGAAGCAAAAGTTACACCGGTGCTGTGCGTTAAAACCGGCGTAACGGCAGAAAATATTGCTAATGGGGCAAGTTTAGAAAGTCTTTGCAATTCCGAAAAAATTGATATACAACAAATTATACAAATTAATGGTGTGGGAGGCTTGTAAATGGCATTTGAGCTTGTGAGCGGATTGGCGGTAAAAGATTTTGTGTTGGATTTAAAACTGTGCCGAGTGCTGTTTGAAGATAATAAATTTTATCCGTGGATTTTTTTAGTGCCGATGAAAGAAAACGTTAAAAATATGACCGCTCTTGCAATGGAAGAACGATATCAGTTGATGCGTGAAATTGCACTCGCTGAAAAAGTTATGTTTAAGTTGTTTCCGTGCGATCAAGATAATGTGGCAATGATTGGGAATATGACACCACAGCTTCATGTGCATGTCGTGTGCCGTAAAAAAGGTGATCCGGATTGGCCGGGAACCGTGTGGAATTCAACGACCGGTAAGTATGATCCGGCTGTTAAAAAAGACCTGATTGAAAAAATCAGAGCCGAAATGAAAGCAGAAATGCAAAATCCTATATATGAAATTAACAAATAAAGGACTTGATAATGAAAAATGTAATTACTCTTATGCCGGTCAGATTGGCAGCAACACGTTTGCCGAATAAGCCTCTGCGTGTGATAAACGGTAAAACGTTGGTGCAACGGGTTTATGAAAATGTTAAAAACGCTTTGGATACCGATATTGCTATTGCTGCCGGTGATCAAGCTATTGTGGATGAATGTGCAAAATTCGGGGCAACCGCAATTTTAACGGATCCGAATTTGCCGAGCGGTACCGACAGAATCGCCTCCGCCTTGAAAACTATTGATTCGGATGGTAGTAAATATGATATTGTTGTTGATTTTCAGGGCGATAATATCAATGTTGATCCAAAAGTCGTTTTACCGTTGATTGAAATGGTGCGCCGTACAGGATGTGATATTGCTACTTGCGGTATGCTGATTGCCTCCGAAGAAGATAAGAATAATCCGAATATAGTAAAAATCATTATGGGATTGAAACAAGGTGAAAAAGAAGCGCGCTGTCTGTATTTTACCCGGGCAACCGCACCATATACCCGCAATCCGGAAAAATGCCCGAACCAGGCATTCCCGGCATAATGACTCTTTCTCTAACTGAATCTCGATTTTGATTAGGGGAAATAACAATAGGATGATTATTATGACAACAATGATTATTATTATTATACAAATCTAAATTATACGTATAAAAGTTATCCATTGTA